>JAQXMG010000106.1 GCA_029012525.1 bacterium | reverse complement strand
GTTTTGGTTGGTAAACCTGGTATTGGTAAAACGGCTATTGTTGAAGGGCTAGCTTATAATATTCAATATGATAATGTACCTAACTTGTTAAAGGGATATCGTATTTTTAGAGTTAATACTACGGCATTATTAGGCAATGATAATGGTGAAAATAGGGTTTTAAAATTAATTAAGGAATTACAAAGTATGGATAAAATTATTCTGTTTATCGATGAAATTCATACTTTAATAGGTAATGATGCTCAAGGTGCTTTGGATTTGGCTAATATGTTTAAGGAAGGTTTAAGTAGAGGTGCTATTAAGATGATAGGGGCTACTACTACTTATGAATATGAAACATATATTTTGAGGGATAAGGCTTTTGTTAGAAGGTTTGAAAGAATTGATGTTGAAGAGCCAACACAAGAGATGTGTGTTAAGATATTAATGCAGACTTTGCCTAAGTTGGAAAAACAAACAGGAGCTGTTTTGGATTATACTGATTTTCAAAAAGAAAAGTTATTTAAGTTTGTCGTTAATATGACTAGTGAGTATAAGAGGGTATATGAGATATCATCTAGATATCCTGATATTTGCTTAACTATATTAAGACAAGCGTTTAGCAATGCTTTATTTGAAAATTCTAATAAGGTGACTTTTAAAAATATATATGATGCGATTAGATTTACTAAGGCAGTATATCCTGATGTTATTAAGAAAGAATTAGTTATATTTAAGGAGGAATTTAAGGAAGAACTTGCTAATGAAAATGTTGTTGTTGATCCTTTAAATTATTTAAATTGATAAAAGAAAAATATATCTTTAGTTAAGATATATTTTTTAATTTTGATGTAGGAAATATTTTATAGTCTGTTTTAGTTGTTTTTGGTATTCTTGGATATTTTCTTCTTCTTTTGGATAGCCATTTTCTTTTATATAGAGAAAATTGTTTGCTATATTTAGAATGCTTTGTTTGCTTTCGTTAGATAAACTTTCATAGGTGTAATTACCTATTTTTTGTTTTGAAATTATAAATGATATTGGTATTTTTTGAATGTATTCTTGTTCTTTTTTGATTTCTTCGTTAATATTATTTTTATAATATTCAATAAGATGT
>JAQXMG010000105.1 GCA_029012525.1 bacterium | reverse complement strand
CTGTTCATACGCGTATTTGTTTTTGGAAAGCAGAAGGACTATCCGGAACTGGATATGGGAAGACGCTGCTTCTGGCTGATTGGCTATGTGATATTATTTATCTCTTACCTGAACTTCTGCTATAATTTTCCGCACCAGTGTACCATGAACTTTCGGTACATGGTGCCTACGGTGCTCTATCCCGCACTGGCAGCAGGACTTGCCATGCGGCTAAGACAGGAACTGGAGGAAACTGCCGGGACAAAGGCAAAGTGGTGTGCCTGCCTGCATTGCCTTACCGTTGTTTATACGATAATCAGCATCCTCACCACCATCGTATGGTGCATCGCAGTATAGGATATTCAATATTAAACACTTTTACTGAGGTCTTTATGAAAGAACGAATCTACGTCTGTCACACCTACTACCACGTATACGTGACATTTTTGAAAGAACTGAATCTTCCGAAGGAAAAACAGGGACAGGCAACCCTTGTGTTGAGTAGCCTCTCCAATGATTTTGAAAACCTGAAGGAAAGAGTGGAGAAAACCGGGCTGTTTGCAGAGGTCATTGAGTTTGATGAGAAACGGGATGACTTTTTTCCGGAACTGAAGAAGTATCGGGAAGAGAAGGGAAAAATTCTACTCAATATGTTGAGCAGAATCCGCTTTACAAGAAAGTATGCAAAGCTGGAGGAACCATATGTGCCGGTGGATTTTAAGGAATATGGGGATATCTACATATTCTGTGATTCCGACCCCATCGGTTATTATCTGAATCAGAAAAAAATCTACTATCATGCCGTGGAAGACGGCCTGAACTGTATCAAAAACTTTGACGCGGCACGTTTTGAGAATCGTGGACATTTTGGACTGAAAGCATGGATGTCCCGGAAACTGAATCTGATTTTTGTACAGAACGGATACGGAAAATACTGCCTGGACATGGAAGTGAATGATATTTCTGCCATCAAATATCCCTGCCCACAGTATATTGAAGTGCCAAGGCAGCCTCTGGTGGATGCCCTGACACAGGAACAGAAGGAAATGATTCTGGACGCCTTTATCCGGAAT
>JAQXMG010000104.1 GCA_029012525.1 bacterium | reverse complement strand
ATCTTTTCTTTTTCCTCTGGTAACCAGTATTTATTTGTACCGCCTTTTGGTCTACCACTTGGCATATAATCATCTCCTTTATTTTATTATAACAAAAAATGTAGACACTTTTTTTATGTCTACATTTATCTTACAACTTCACATTTTATGATTACTTTTTTAGTTTTTATTTAATAATAGATGTTATAATATTATATATTTGGTGATAGTTATGGAATTAATAAAAGAAAAATGGTTAAAAAGTGATATTAAACCTTTTGAAGATTATTTATTAACTATGAAAAACGAAAGTAAAATGCTTTGGACAAAAAATTTACTTAATACAAATTTAATTTGTTTAGCAATTAAAACAGAAAAGATAAAAAAAATAGCCAAAGAAATTTCAAAAGGAAATTATAAATCATTTTTAGATTTAAAAATATATTCTACTTATGATAGTTATGCAACAAACGGATTTATTATAAGTAAAATAAAAGATTTTGATACTTTTAAAAAATATTTGGATATTTATAGTGATAATGTTGATAACTGGGGTTTATGTGATTTATTAAGTGTAAACATAAAAAATCAGGAAGAGAAATATCTTAATCTTATAAAAGAATATCTAAAAGATAAAAATACTTTTAAAAGAAGAATAGCTCTTAGAATTTTGTTTAAGTTTGTAAATTATGATAATTATCTTAAAGATATATTTTATATAGTAGATAGTTTAACAAATGAACAAGAATACTATGTTAATATGATAAATGCTTGGCTTTTATGTGAACTATTTATAAAAAGAAAATCAGAAACCCTAAAATATTTAGATAACAATCATTTAAATAAATTTACTATTAATAAAATGATTAGTAAATGTCGTGATAGTTATAGAGTAAGTAATATTGATAAAAATTTACTTTTAAAATATAAAAAATAAAATATATATTACAGAGTAAAACAACAATCAATAATTATGTTATTGGTATATGCTTGTAATTATTAAAATTATATTTCTACTTTTAAAAGGACAAAATAAAAGTACTAAATAGTATAAAAAAAACCAACTAGAGTCATTAAGAAGTGAGTAATTTTATAAAATTACTTGCTTTTTATTTGTGTTTTAAGAAAAAATAGAAAAATTTGTCGAAGTTTGTTCTAAAATATCTATATTTGTCGGAAATTTTTTAAATTTTATGAAAAAAGGGGTGATTTTTAAAATTTCAAGCACTTTTTGGCTTG
>JAQXMG010000103.1 GCA_029012525.1 bacterium | reverse complement strand
AAATTGATCCCGTTGCCGTGCCAGATACCCGTAAGGATCCACACTACAGCCAGATTGAGCACCAGTCTGTTTTTACGGCACCTGCTGCCTCCCATGGGAATATAAACGTAATCCCTGAAAAAGCTTCCCAGCGTCATATGCCATCTTCTGTAAAATTCTCCGATACTTCTGGAAGCATACGGATGATGGAAGTTCTCGATAAAATCAAATCCAAGCATAACAAGCAGTCCCGAGGACATCAGGGAATAGCCCCAGAAATCAAAATACAGCTGAAGAGAATACCCTGCTGCTCCAAGCCATGCAAGAGGTGTGGAAATGCTCTGAAAACCGATCATCTGCAGATCATTCCACAAAATAGCCAGTCTGTCTGCCAGAAGCACTTTCATGCCGAGTCCTGCAACAAAATACTTTAAGCCATCTTCAAACTGTTCCAGGCAGCAGCTTCTCTCTTCTCCATATTCGCCTTCACCATAGCGCATCACAGGGCCGGATACCACCTGTGGAAACAGGGAAAAATAAAGAGCCGTTGATCTGAGATCCTGTTTTCCCACAATCTCTCCGCGATAAAGATCAGCCTGATAGGAAATCATCTTAAAAATGTAAAAGCTGATTCCAAGAGGAAGAAGCGAATTGTCCACAAAAGCTGACAGGCCTTTAAAGAGAACAAGGACAGCCACATCCATAGCCACAATTGCAATGAGTATCTTTTTTTGTTTTATTTTCTGCCAGTCATGAATCTCAAAGCCTTCCGAAAACTCTTTCATCTTTTTGCCCGCAAAATAGTTGAGCAATGTCATCAGCATCAAAAGTCCAATAAAATAAGGCTCCCCCACCGCATAAAAGACATAACTTCCAAAAAGGAGCACCATATCTCTGTATTTGGAAGGAGCCACATAATATATCACGAGAAAAACCGGAAGAAACCGGAAAATAAATGTAAGGCCTGCAAAACTCACCATAACAATCCAACTTTCATTTGTATGATCCTTTCTATTCTATCATTCCCTTCTGCATTTCACAAGGAGAAGGTCTTTGAAAAAGGCTTAATTTAAACTTAATTTTCTAAGGAAAAATTTTGCATAAAATCGGAGAATCAGGAAACACTTTTTTCTAAAGATCACGCTACTTTAGACAGAAAGGAAAATATTATGGAAGAAAAAAAATCACAGGAACAGCTCTCATTAGAAAAGGATTATGCTGAATATGTAAAAAAAGTCACTCCCACCCACAACTTATTGATGCAGATGCTCCGTGCTTTTCTTACAGGCGGCATCATCTGTGTGATCGGACAATTTCTCTTAAACTTTGCAAAAAATACACTT
>JAQXMG010000102.1 GCA_029012525.1 bacterium | reverse complement strand
TTTCTTTTTTGAACTTTTTTGAAAATTTAAAATACAATATAAAAGAGAAAAAGAAATGATTGCATATCAAAGTTTCTTTTGTTATAATTTTAGTATGCTGATTTAGTTTAGTGGTAAAACAGATGCATGGTAAGCATCAGAGGACTGTTCAATTCAGTCATTCAGCACCAGATTTAAAGATAATTCAAATTTTTAGTGATGAAATAGAAAAATTACTCTCAAAATAATTTGAAAGTAATTTTATTTTGTAAATTTATAATTATTACTTATAAATTGCTGTATTAATTAGTTTAGAATTGATGTTGATAGTATAAAAATATGAAACTATAATTATAAAAAAAGTTGATTTTTTCTTTATAAAGTAATATACTTAAATAGTAATCATTATTAATAAGAGGTTAGGTTATGAGAAATACTAAACAAAGAAAATTAGTATATGAAATAGTTAGCAATAGTTTTGACCATTTAACTGCTTTTGATATATATAAAGAAGCTAGAAAAACTATTTCAAATATTAGTTTAGGAACCATTTATCGAGTCTTAAATGAACTTGTTGATTGTAATCAAATAAAAAGAATTAAAACAAGATCTGGAGTTGATCATTTTGATTATATTTGCGAGAAAAATCATCAACATTTTATCTGCGATAATTGTGGAAAAATATTTGATGTTTGTAATTCAAAATGTATCTATGATTCTAATGAACTTAAAGGTTTTAAAGTTGAAAGTATTGATATAACTTTATCTGGATTATGTAATGATTGTTTAGGAGGAGGAAATTTTATGGAATTAAAAGGAAGTAAAACAGAACAAAATTTAATGGCAGCATTCGCAGGAGAAAGCCAAGCAAGAAATAAGTATACTTATTATGCAAGTAAAGCTAGAAAAGATGGTTATGAACAAATAGCAGCTATTTTTGAAGAAACTGCTAATAATGAAAAAGAACATGCTAAAATGTGGTTTAAAGAATTACATGATGGAGAAGTTCCTGAAACAAAAGTAAATTTATTAGATGCAGCAGAAGGAGAAAATTATGAATGGACAGATATGTATGCTGAATTTGCAAAAGTAGCTCGTGAAGAAGGATTTGAAGCTATCGCTAGAAAATTTGAAATGGTTGGAGCAATTGAAAAAACTCATGAAGAAAGATATCGTAAATTACTAAAGAATGTTGAAGATGAAAAAGTATTTAGTAAAGATGGAGATTGCATCTGGGTATGTAGAAATTGTGGACATGTTGTAGTTGGTAAAAAAGCACCAGAAGTATGTCCAGTATGTGCTCATAAAAAAGCTTATTTTGAACTTAAATGTGAAAATTATTAAAAGTTAAGGAAAATAAATAATGAAAAAATATCGTTGTATACTATGTGGTTATATTTATGACGATGCAAAAGAAGAAGTACCATTTGAAGATCTACCAGATGATTGGACTTGTCCAATGTGTGGTGAAGCGAAAACAAGTTTTGTAGAAATAAAAGAAGAAAAACATCAAGAACAAGAAAATAACATTAACAATACAATTGCTGATTATTTAAAAGAATATATTAGAAATGAAGATGAAAAAGAAACATATATGAAAGATATTCATAAAATGGCAGAAAGTGGTAAAAGTATTATTTCAGCGATGGGTACAACCAAAAAAGTTATTTCTTGGGATGATATTTTAATTCTTGGTAATCAATTAAATCCAGCACCACTTCTAGAAAGTGATGAGGTTTGTCTTCAAACAGTTATTGGAAAACATGCTAAAAAGCCAATGGTAATTGATTCTCCTGTTTATATTACTCATATGTCTTTTGGTGCTTTATCAAAAAGTGCCAAAGTTGCTCTTGCTAAGGGTAGTGCTAAAGCAAAAACTGCTATGTGTAGTGGTGAAGGAGGAATTCTTCCTGAAGAAAAGGAATCAGCTTACAAATATATTTTTGAAATCATTCCAAATTTATATAGTTTTACTGATGAAAACTTAGAAACTAGTGATGCCATTGAAATAAAAATTGGTCAAGCAACAAAACCTGGTATGGGAGGACATTTGCCTGGAATTAAAGTCACTGAAGAAATAGCAAAAATTCGTGGTAAAAAAGTCGGAGAAGATATTATTAGTCCTTCTAAGTTTTCTAATATTAATAGCAAGGAAGACTTAAAAAACTTTGTTGATGAATTAAGAACAAGAAGCAAAGGAAGACCAATTGGCGTAAAAATAGCTGCAGGTCATATTGAACAAGATTTGGAATATATTACTTATGCTAATCCTGATTTTATAACTATAGATGGTCGAGGTGGCGCAACTGGAGCAAGTCCAAAAATAATAAAAGATGCTACTTCTGTTCCAACTATTTACGCTTTATATCGTGCTAAAAAATATTTAAATGATCATAATTTAGATATTGATTTGGTTATAACTGGCGGTTTTAGGGTATCTAGTGATATTGCTAAAGCTTTAGCAATGGGTGCAACTGCTGTTGCTATTGGTACTGCTGCAATGATGTCTATTGCTTGTCAACAATATAGAATTTGTGAAACAGGCAAATGTCCAGTAGGAGTAGCAACTCAAGAACAAACTCTTGAAAATAGACTTAAAATTGATATATCATCAGAAAGACTTTATAATTATTTAAAAGTAGTAAATGATGAATTAAAAACATTTGCAAGAATTACTGGTCATAATGATATTCATGATTTAAATAATAATGATATTGTAACTACAAATAGAGAAATATCTGAATATACTAACATTTATCATGTTTAGAAGTTCCATTATGGAACTTTTTTTGTTCATTACTACAAAAAGGTCATAATTAAATTCATCAAATGTTAAAAAAAACTATTTTCATTTGATGCCTTATCTGTTATACTTAAGTTACAAATAGTCTAAGATAATAAGTCTTTTAATGATAGCTGTATTGCTATTAAATTCTATTTGTTACTATTACTCAATGAAATGTGGTAATTTTGAATATAAATTTGTAGTTTTACTTACCATAAATAATATATTTCATTAGATTCAAAAAATAATAATGACATTATTTATTAAGAATAAAAACTATTGATATGGAGAAAAACAATCAAAATAAAACTTCTTTATTAGAAACAACAGATATGTATAAACTATTTATTTTGATGAACCTAACATTAGTAAAATGATAGATGAAGAAAAAATAATTTAATAATTAAAAAGAGGTAAATTTATGAATGAAATAGATAATATAGCAATAGAAAAAGCAATAGAAGAATCAAGATATAATTTAAAAAATAATTATAATAATGGAGGTCCTTTTGGAGCTGTTATAGTTTGTAATGGAAAAATTATTTGTAGTTGTCACAATACTGTTGTTGAAAGTCATGATGCAACAGCTCATGCTGAAATAAATGCAATAAGAACAGCTTCAAAGATTTTAAATACTCATGATTTAAGCAATTGTATTTTATATACAAGTGCTGAACCATGTCCAATGTGTTTATCTGCTATTATATGGTCAAATATTAAAGAAGTATATTATTGTAATACAAAAAAAGATGCAGATGAAATAGGTTTTAGAGATGATATTATTTACTCTTATTTAAAAGGTGAAGATAAAAATCTTTTAAAACTACATCATATTGAAAATGATGATGCTAAAAAAGTATTCGATGAATTTAGTAAAATAAATAATAAAAAAATGTATTAGTAGGTATTTTTACCTACTATTTTTTATTAACAAAAATATTATTATATATAGTATAATATAATTATATTTAGGAGGATTTTGAGTATATGAATAATATGTTCTATAGTGAAATAAATAGTTTTATTTATTTTGAAGATGATAATTTTAAAACAGAAATAGCTAAAAAGATTTCTAGTTATAATAAAATTGTTTGTAATAGCAATGTTCCTATTATTGTCTATGTTGATGATTTTGGACTGCCTAAAAAAGAAGTTAAAAAGTTTTTTGATAATGTTACTTTAAACACAATTTGTAGTGAATATCTTAATTTTAGTATAGCTATTGCTTTGCTTGAAAAATTAAAACAGGATTATTTATTTAATAAATTAGATAGTAAAATTTTTTTAGATAAGATTAATAATTATTTTTTATATGATAAAACTATAACTATTAATAGTTTATATAAACTTTTAGAAGAGTTAAAGAATACCAAAAATTTTTATAAAGAAGAATATCATTATTATTTAGAAACAGGTAATTTTAATGGTGACTTAAAGAATGTAAAAATTCCTTATCTAGATCTTGAAGTTTTTGTTTCTAAATTTAGAAAATTAATAGGAAATAATAGTCAGTTATGTATTTTAATAGATAATAAAAATGATGTATCAATTAAATCTAAAAAATGTGTTAATTCTCTTATGTATAGTAAAGAGTCAAAGTCATTTATAATAAATGTTTTAACATTAAAAGATAATTGGGAAACTTTTGATGATTTGAGAGGATATTATGTTATGCCTGTTTGTAGTGATTATGAAAATAAATTTGTAAGAAAAAAATAAAAATATGGTTTTTTAATTTTGTAAATTGTGGTATACTAAATGCGTTAGTTTTTGTTGCCCAGTAGCCAAGTGGTAAGGCATCGGACTCTGACTCCGAGATTTCGTAGGTTCGAATCCCACCTGGGCAGCCAAAATAAGGAGGTATTTATGACAGATAAAGAATATAGTGATTTTTTAATTCCAAATGTATCTCATGATTATTTATACTATGAAGATAAATATCCAAAAAGAGACTTAAAAGAAGGGGCAATGGTTACAAGATTTGCGCCATCACCAACAGGTTTTGTTCATATGGGAAGTTTGTATACATCTTTTTCAGATCTTAGATTTGCAAAACAAACTGGTGGTGTTTGCTATTTAAGAATAGAAGATACTGATGGTAAAAGAACAGTTTCAAATGGAATTGAAGGAATTCTTGATGATTTTAAAAGTCTTGATATATCATTTGATGAAGATCCTATAAAAGGTGGATTATATGCTCCTTACGTTCAAAGTGAAAGACAAGATATTTATAAAGCATTTGCAAAAAAATTAATTGAAGAAAATAAAGCTTATCCTTGTTTTTGTACTGAAGATGATTTAAATGAAATAAGAACACTTCAAGAAGTATCAAAAGATAGAATTGGTTATTATGGTAATTATGCAAAATGTAGAAATTTAACAAGAGAACAAGTTATAGAAAAAGTAAAAAATGGAGAAAAATATATTATCCGTTTAAAATCTAATGGTAGTTTTTTAAACAAAATAGTTTTAAATGATTTGATAAAAGGAAAAATAGAAATGCCCGAAAATGACCTTGATATTGTGATAATAAAAGGTGATGGACTTCCTACATACCATTTTGCTCATGCAATTGATGATCATTTAATGAGAACTACTCATGTTTTTCGTGGAGATGAATGGGTTGCAAGTTATCCAATTCATGAACAACTATTTAAAATGTTAGATTTTGAACTTCCAAAATATGCTCATATTGCACCAATAACGATTAAAGAAGGTAATACAGTAAGAAAACTTAGTAAAAGAAAAGATAAAGAAGCTGCAATAAGTTATTATGCTAAATTAGGTATTCCAAGTGAAGTAATAAATCTTTATCTTGCAACAATTAATAATTCAAATTTTGAAGAGTGGTATAGTAGTAATACTGATAAGACAATTGATGATTTTACTTTTACTTTTAATAAAATGCCAATTGGGGGATCTTTATTTGATATAGATAAATTAATGAACATATCAAAGATTTATTTTTCAAGGCAAAGTGGAGAAGCTATTGTTGAAAAATTATTGCCTTATTTAAGAACATATGATGAAGAATTTTATGAAATAGTAAACAATAATAAAGAAAAATTAATTTCTATTTTAAATATAGAAAAATATATAAAAAGACCAAGAAAAGATATAGCAAGTTATAGCGATGTTAGAAAATATACTTGGTATATGTTTGATGAATTATTTAATAGTGATGCTTATAAAGAAATAGAAAAAAAGGATTATTATGATGTTGAAATTTTAAATGATTATTTCTCAAATTATTATGATAGTAATGATTCTAAGGATGAATGGTTTGAAAAAATTAAACTTGTCGCAGAAAAATATGGTTTTGCCAAAGAAGTAAAACTATATAAAGAAAATCCTGATAATTATAAAGGACATGTTGGAGATGTTTGTGAACTTATAAGAGTTGCAATAACTTCTCTTACAACAACACCTGACTTGTATGAAATATTAAAAGTATTAGATAATAACAGTATTAAAAATAGAATTATGATGTTTAATAAAGCATTATAATTTTCCTGGTCCGTTGGTGAAGTGGTTTAACACGTTGCCCTCTCAAGGCAATATTCATGGGTCCGAACCCCATACGGATCACCAAATTTTAAAGTTAATCAGAAATATTTTTTTCTGATTTTTATTTTATAAAAAAACTTTTAATCTTTTAATAATAATGATATAATTACTTTATACTAGGAGGTAAAATTTTATGGATTTAATTATATTCTTGCTTTTGTTGGCACTTGTTGTGTTTTTATTAAGAGATATTAAATGGGTTACTTATTTAATAGGAATAATTGAAATATTTTTAAGACTTGTTCATTATATAGCAAATCATTTAGGAATACCTGAAGTTGCAAGTTTTGTTAATAATAATTTACCTGGTTCAATATTTGATATACTTGCAAAATATTCCAGTGGCTTATTTTATGATGTTTTATCTTGGATTTTAATAATATTTTTTGTATGGTTTTTAATTTATTTAATTAATTACTTATTTAGAGCAAGATAACATGGTAAGTTTATTATTTTCTCACATTTAAAAATATGTAGGGATTTTTTGAAATCAAAAAATTAATCATTCAATCTCTCACAAAAAACACAAACATACTTTTTAATTATAATTATGGGTGATAATTATGCCAAAAAAAATAAAAAAAAATAAATTAGTATCTTTAAATAAAATTTTTTGTTTTATATTTGTAATTGCTACTTTATTAATGTCTATTGGATATGCTTCTGTTAATTCAATAAATTTAGATATATCAGGAATTTTATCATCTAAAGTTGAAACTGGAATACATATTGCTGATGTTTCTATAAAAAGTTCAGGAGTTGACGTTAATTTATCTAATATTAATAATTATTATCAAACAATGCTTAGTAGTAAAACTGTTTTATCCGAAACAGATGCAACATCAACTGTTACATATACAATAACTATTGTTAATAATTCAGATGGTGTTCAAATTTTTGATAGTATCAAATATGATTCTGAATTTTATGATAATGACAATATAGTCTTTTCACTTAATGGATTAAATAATGGAGATAGGTTACAAGTAAATGATATTATAACTTTTGATATTACTTTTTCTTATTTGAATCAAGTTTTAGCGAATAATAATATTCTTAATTCATATTTAAATTTTTCTTTTAAAAATTTTCATCATATAAATTATGTTGGAATTGATGATTATAGTAATTATCCTAGTGAAGTATTAGATGGAGAAAATTTGACTATTACTTTTGTTGATGTTATACCGTCAGCTGTACAAGTTTTAGAATTAGAGCCAAATAATTATAGTTATAGTAATGGTACTCTAATTGTAAATAATGTGACTTCTGATTTAACTATAAATTGTTTTATTGACATGGATTTACCAATTCAAGGTGATGGAAATGAATTTAATTTAACAGTTAGTGATATTAGTTCTTCAAATCCTATTAATGTAAATGATTTTTTAAATAGTGAAGTTGGTGGAATTAATTTAACAAATAAAGTAATTTCTAAAATAGAAGTAATACTTACTTATTCAAGTGGAACTGGAGCAAGTAATAGTATTAATTCTGTTTTGGATGTTAATGGAGTACTTTATAGGCAATCTGTAACATTTTTAGGAAAGAGAACTAATGCAACAGTAACAGCTACTTTTGACAATTTGAACATTGAGCCAACTACAAGTTTTATTATTAAAAATGAAACAAATAATTTAAAAAATGGAAATGTTAATATTAGCGGAGAGAATATTGTTATTTATTTAAGCGAAATACAATAATAATTAAAAGATTACTTTGTCAATATAATGATGAAGTAATTTCTTTTTTTTTATGACAATTTTTGATATAATTGTTTTTATGAAAGAAGTGATATTATGGTTTATTTAGATTATTCTGCGACAACACCAGTTAATAAGAGTGTGTTAGATACATTTATAAAAGCTACAACTGATTATTTTGGTAATCCTAATTCACTTCATAAATTAGGACTTGATGCAAAAAAATTAATCGATGCTTCGACTAAACAAATCGCTAATATTTTAAATGTCAAAGAAACAGAGGTAATTTATACAAGTGGAGCAAGTGAATCAAATAATACTGCTATAAAAGGAATATGTTTTAAGTATCAAAATAGAGGAAAACATATTATAACAACAAGATTAGAACATTCATCTGTTACTGCTCCTATTTCTTATTTGCAAAATTTAGGTTTTGAAGTTTCTTTTGTTGATATAGATTCTGATGGTAAAATTGATTTAGATAATTTAAAGTCATTACTTAGAAAAGATACTATTTTAGTATCAATTTCAAGTGTTAATAGTGAAATTGGCATTACTCAAGATATAAATAAAATAGGTAAGATAATAAAAGAAAATTCTAATGCTTATTTTCATAGTGATATAACACAAAGCATTGGTAAAGAAAAGATAGATTTAAGTTTTGTTGATTTAGCAAGTTTTTCTGCTCAAAAGTTTTATGGATTTAGAGGAATTGGTTGTTTAATAAAACGTGAAAATATTGTTATTGAACCACTTATTCATGGTGGTAAATCAACTACAGTTTATAGAAGTGGTACGCCTGCTACTAACTTAATTTGTTCATGTGCTAAAGCATTAAGATTAGTTTATGAAGATTTTGATGATAAATATAAGCATGTACTTGAATTAAATAAATATTTAAGAGAAAAACTAAAAGATAATGAAGATATTCACATCAATAGTCCTATTTCTGCTATACCACATATTTTAAATATAAGTATTAAAAACATAAAACCAGAAACAATGCAACATGCTCTAGAAGAAGAAGATATTTATGTTTCAACTAATACTGCTTGTTCTACTTCAAAAAAATCTATTGCAGTCTATGAACTTACAAAAGATGAAGATTATGCAACTCATAGTATTAGAATAAGCTTATCATATTTAACAACTAAAACTGAAGTTGATACCTTTTTAAAGGTATTAATGAAAAAAATAGAGGGGTTAAAATGATGAAAGTAATTAAAATAACAGCTTTATGGTGTAGTAGTTGTCTTATTATGAATAATAGGTGGAATGAAATATTAAAAGAAAGAAATATTGAAACAATAAATCTTGATTATGATTTTGATGATATAGAAAAATATAATGTTGGAGATATTTTACCTGTTTTTATCTTTCTTAAGGATGATAAAGAAATAAAAAGATTAGTAGGAGAGCATTCCCTAAAAGAGTTAAAAAACGTGATGGGGGAAGTATCATGAAAAAATTTATAAAATATTTATTTTTATTTATTTTGTTTTTTACATCAGCCACTTTAGTAGAAGCAAAAGATGCAACAATGTATTTTTTCTATGGTGAAGGTTGTCCTCATTGTGCTAAAGAAAAAGAATTTTTAAATGAAATGGAAGTTAAATATCCTAATTTAGAAATAAAAAGATATGAGGTTTATAATAATAGTGAAAATAAAGATTTAATGAATACCTATAAGCAAAAATTTAATGTAACTGGAATGGGAGTTCCGTTTACTGTTGTTGGAGATTCTTATGTTTATGGTTATAGTGAAATTTATAATGAAAAAATTGAAAACATGATAAGAGAAGCATTAGGATTAGAAAAAATCAGCTATGAAGAAAATAATAATGATAATAAAGAAAACAATGAAAATGAAGAAGTGGTACCTATTCTTGGAAAAATAAATATAAAAAATATCTCACTTGTTCTTATTTCTATTGTTTTAGGTTTAGTTGATGGTTTTAATCCTTGTGCTATGTGGGTTTTAATTTTATTAATTAGTTATTTAATCGGTATATCTGATAAAAAAAGAAGATGGATTATTGGAATTACTTTTTTATTAACATCAGCTTTAATGTATTTACTTATCATGATGTCTTGGTTAAATATTGTTGTAAATATCACATCAACTGTTGTAATAAGAAGTATAATAGCTATACTTGCAGTAGTTGCAGGATTAATTAATTTAAAAGGTTATCTTAATCAAAAAGTAGCAGGTTGTACAGTTGTAAAAAATGAAAATCGTAAAAAAACATTTGATAAAATAAAAAAATTTACTACAGAAAAAAGTTTAATTATATGTCTTGTTGGAGTTATAACACTTGCTATAAGTGTGAATTTAGTAGAACTTGCTTGTTCTTTAGGATTGCCAGTACTATTTTCTAGTATTTTAGCAGTTAATAATGTCACAGGATTTACAGCATTTTTATATACACTTGTTTACATACTTTTTTTCTTACTTGATGATTTAATAGTATTTTTAATAGCTATGTTTACACTTAAAGTTATAGGTATATCAAATAAATATAGTAAATATAGTAAATTAATTGGAGGAATAATTATGCTTATAATTGGTTTACTATTACTTGTAAAACCAGAGTGGGTTATGTTCAATTTTTAATCTATTTTTAATTATTTATTGTATAATATAATTAGGAGGTGCAAGAAATGCCTTGTTGTAAGAAAAAATGTAATAAAGATCAAAAAGATCCTAAAACAAAATAAAGTAGTCATTTTATGATTACTTTTTTAGTTTTTATTTAATAATAGATGTTATAATATTATATATTTGGTGATAGTTATGGAATTA
>JAQXMG010000101.1 GCA_029012525.1 bacterium | reverse complement strand
ATTTTTACAAAGATTAATATATTCTATAGGATTTTCTACCATTAAATGAATATCTAGTTTTTTATTACATGATTCAATTACTTTTGGTAATTCTTCTTTAGTAATAAATGTATTAGGTACAAACTTTCCATCCATTATATCTAAATGAATATAATCTGTACTGCTATTATTTAACTTTTTTATATTATCAAATTTATCTTCTTTACTAAGTATTGATGTTGATACTTCTTTCATACTATCACCAATTTAATTGTATCAAAAAAAGAAATAAAATTAAATATTTTTATAATATTTGACATTTTTATTGATTTACTTTGTTAATCTATAGTATAATTAATCATGGATATGTTTGATTAATCAGATGCTTTCCCTTCCATTATATTCTATAAAGGAAGGAGCGTGATATATATGAACAGGAAAGATTATTCTTTTTTTATCATTATATTACTATTATTTTTTATAATAATTACTTTATTATATAGATAATAAAAAGCATCTGAAATAACCTTTGTTAATTTCAGATGCAAAACTCAAAAAATTGGGAAAGCATTTGACATGCAAAAATCAAACGTATCCTTTTTTTAATATATTCAAGTTCCCTTGATGTATTCATCATACCATAAAATAAATAGTTTGTCAAAAGTTAAATTAAATACACTAAACTATTTTATAAATTTGAGATAGTTTTCATATCTTGATTTTAATATTTTTATCCCTACTTCTTTTTTTACTTTACATTCATTTTCTTTAGTATGCATGCAATCTTTATAAGGACAATTGTAGTTTTTAAATTCAACAAATGAATCTCTTATTTGTTCTTTAGAATAAATACTTAAATCTATATCACTAAATCCAGGTGTATCTAAAACAAATCCATTATACATAGGAACAAGGGATGTATATCTTGTTGTATGTTTTCCCCTACCTAGTGCTTCACTTATCTCATTTACTTCAAAATTAAGTGTCTTATCAAGTTTATTTATTAAAGATGATTTACCACTTCCCGTTTGACCTGTAAAGACTGTTGTTTTATTTTTGAAATACTTTTTTATTTTTCTTAAATCTGTATTATAAAGCACTTTAAATCCTAATTTTTTATAGTAATTAATTGTTTTTTTTAAGTTTTTAAACTCTTCTTTTTTAAGTAAATCTTTCTTTGTCAAAACAATAATAGGTTTTATTTTATTTAATAAACATACAACAAGCAATTTATCTAACAAATTACTTGAAAAATCAGGATGTTTTAAACTTGTTACAATAAATGCTTGATCAACGTTTGAAACAAGTGGTCTATCAAGGGTATTAAATCTTTGTTTTATCTCTAATATATAATTATTTTTATCGTCAAAGAAAACATAGTCTCCTACTTTAGGAGATATGTTTTCATACTTAAACTTACCACGTGACTTACAGACATAAGTCTTATCATCACATAAAACAAAATAATCATTACTAAGAATTTTTACTATTCTGCCGTTCATTGGTTATCCTCATCAGAAGAATCATCAGTTGGTGGATTATCTGTTGCTGGCGGTTCAATATCAACTGGTTTTTTCGCTACAACTATTTTTAAAGTGGCTCCACTTGTGACGTAAGAATCAACTCCCCTACTTTGACTAATTATTGTTCCTTCAGGATAAAGAGTTGTCTCTGTTTCTTCAACTGTTAAAATAATTCCTTTTTCACTAGCCCATTTTTCTATTTTACTAACGCTCCAACCTTCAGATTTAAAATCCGGGTATTTTTCAAGAATTTTGGGAATATAGATTGTTATTTCATCACCTGATGATAGTTCTTTTCCTTTTTCTACGCTTTGACCAATAATTTCTTGATCATCATATTTTTTATCAGTAGTATTTTCTACTTCTTTTTCTTCAACTAAAACATTTAAATTATATACTTTTTCAAGTTCTGTTTTTACTGCAATATAATTTTTTCCAGTTAAATCTTCTACTGTATAAACAACTTCTCCAGTTGAAACAATTAAAGTTATTTCAGTTCCTTTTTTTACAGTTCTACCGCCTGCAGGACTAGTTCTTATAACAAGACCTTCTTCAACTTCTTTAGATGACTCTTTTTCTACTTCAGGATTAACTTCAAATCCTAATTTTTTAAGTTCCGTTTCTGCATCTATTACACTCCATTTTGATACATCAGGTATTTTTACATCTGGCACTTCAGTAAGCATAGGGGCAACAAAAAATACAATTGCTAAAATTGAAATTAAACCAAGTAAAATTCCCCCGAAAATAATAAGTTTTTTATTACTATCCTCATCTTTTTCTTTTATTTGACTAACAATACTATCATCAATATTTTTATTATTAGTAATAGTTACAACATCTGATATACCTTCATCATATTTTAAAGTTCTTTTTGGTTCATTTAATCTTTCTTTATTTAAACATGTTAATAAATCTTCATGCATTTCATTAGCATTATTATATCTGTTTTTTGCATTTTTAGCGGTTGCTGTAATAATAATATTTTCAACACTTTGAGGTATATTATTATTTATACTTCTGACAGATGGAATTGGTTCTTTTAAATGCTTAAGAGCAATTTCAACTGCATTATCTCCCCTAAAAGGAAGTTCTCCAGTTAAAAGTTCAAACATCATTATACCAAGAGAATAAACATCGCTTTTTAAAGTTGCTCCTTTACCACTTGCTTGTTCAGGTGGAAAATAATGAACTGACCCCATGGCAGAATTTGTCTGAGTAAGGTGAGTTGCATTAAGTGCCATTGCAATACCAAAGTCAGTTATCTTTATTTCTCCATCTTCTTTAATTAAAATATTTTGTGGTTTTAAATCTCTATGAATAATTAAACTATCATGAGCAACTGACATAGCACTTGTTATTTGAAGCATAATATCAATTACTTCCGATACTGTTAAATTACCTCGTTTTTTAAGAAGCTGTTTTAAATTCTTACCATCAATATATTCCATAACAATGTAATAATTACCATCATCCTCACCGACATCATATATTTCAACTATATTTGGATGAGATAAACTAGATGCTGATAAAGCTTCTCTTTGAAAACGCCTTACAAATTTTTCATCTGTTGATAAATCTCCCCTTAAAACCTTTACTGCAACATTTCTATCTAAAATAACATCCCTTGCTAGATAGACATTAGCCATTCCACCTTCGCCAATTGTTTTTATAACTTCATAACGATCGTTAATCTTCTGACCCTTTACAATCATAATTTTCAACACCCTTCGTAAACTTTAAACAAGCAACAGAAATATTATCATTTCCACCTCTATTGTTTGCTTTTCTTATTAATTTATTAGCCTTTTCTTCTAAAGAAAGTTCTTCATCATTTAATACTTTTTCAATGTTTTCATCAGTTAACATATTAGTTAAGCCATCAGAACAAAGCATAATTCCTTCAATCTGCATACTACAATCAAAAATATCAATATCAACTGGATCGTTAATTCCCAAAGCATTCATTAAAATATTTTTTCTCGGATGATTTCTTGCTTCTTCTTCAGTTAATTCGCCTGCAGTTATTAAAAGATTTACTAATGTATGATCATGAGTTACCTTATGAAGTTTAGAATCTTTTACAACATAGCCACTAGAGTCTCCAATATTTCCAAATAAAATATAATCATCAGTAATAATTGCAAGAACTAAAGTAGTACCCATTCCTTTTGCTTCTTCATGTTCTTCAGTGTATTTAAAAATCATACTATTGATTTCACTAACACTTAATTTTATCCATTCAACAGCATCAACTTTACTCATTTTGCCAAAACTTTCACTAAATCTTTTACCTAGATAACTAATGGCAATAGAACTTGCAACTTCACCTGCTTGATGACCACCCATGCCATCAGCAACAGCCATTAATGTACTACCAACAGGGCTATTAATAATAATTACGCTATCTTCATTGTGATCTCTTACTAATCCCTTATCTGTTAAATAAAATGATTCCATTTATTCCTCCTTATTTGATCTTAATTGTCCACATGCTGCAGATATTTTAGAACCAAACTCTCTTCTTATTGTCACATTTATATTGTTCTTCTTCAGTATATCATAAAACGTTCTTATTTGTGAAGAATTACTTCTTTTTAATGTAAAATTACTACTTTCATTGTAAGGAATTAGATTAACATAGCAATTAATTCCTTTTAAAAGTTTAGCTAATGCTATTGCATCACTATCTTTATCATTTACATTATCTAATAATATATATTCAAATGTTACTCTTCTATTAGTTTTTTTTATATAATCTTTTACTGCATTAATTAAATCATCTAATGGATAAACTTTATTTATTGGCATAATTTTACTTCTTAAAGAATCAGTTGGAGCATGAAGACTTATAGCAAGATTTACTTGAAATGGTTCTTCACTAAACTTTTTTATTTTAGGTACTATGCCACAAGTTGAAATTGTAATATGACGACTTCCTAATGCCAAACCTTTGGGATCGTTTACAATAGTTACAAATTTCATTATATTATCATAGTTATCAAAAGGTTCTCCTATTCCCATAATAACAACATGAGTTATACGAGATTTTGTAAGTTCTTCAACATAAAGTATCTGAGTAACAAGCTCATAAGCGCTTAAATTTCTAACTTTTTTAAGTCTTCCACTTTCACAGAAAATACACCCCATATTGCATCCTACTTCACTTGATACACATAAACTAAGTCCATAATTATGTTTCATTAAAACTGTTTCAATCAAATTACCATCAGATAATTTAAACAAATACTTATTTACATCAACATCTTGTTGTTCTTTTATAAGTTTTGGCTTTTCAAGAACAAAATCTTCTTTTAATTTATTTCTAAGCTCTAAACTGAGATTTGTCATATCATCAAAACTTGCCACTTTTTTGACATACAAAAAATCATAGATTTGAATAGCTCTATATTTTTTTTCATTTATACTAAGTAAATAATTTTCTAATTCATTTAAAGTTAAGTCATATATATTTCTCATAAACAGTCCTCGACATAATTATATAATAAAACAAGAAAATTGTCTATTTTTCTTGTTTATTTTAATTAATTTTTATCAATAAAATCTGTCAAAATACTATTTTCAACATAAATGTATTTTTTGGAGATATAATAGTTATTATTATTTTTATTTAATTTTGACACATCAAAAACTTCTTCAATATTTTTATGATATTTTTTATAAAATTTTTTTCTCGATACACCGTTTATTTTTCTAAGACCCAAGATCATCTCATTTTCCATATTTGTTTTCTCATCAAGTTTTTCTTCTTCTAATCTAATTTTACCTTTTAAATAATTGTTTATACTTCTTGTATTTTCATATCTAATATTATTTATAAACCCACCAGCACCAAGGCCAAAACCATAATACTCTTCGTTATTCCAATAAATCATGTTATGTCTTGAATGATAATTTTTCTTACAAAAATTACTTATTTCATAATGAATATAGTCATTTTTTCTTAATACTTTTCTTATTCTATCATACATTTGTCTTTCTATATCACTATCTAATTCCTGATAATTATTTATTTTTAAAATAGTATTATCTTCTAAAATAAGACAATATATTGAAATATGCGGTACATCAAGTTTTAAAAAGTTTTTCAAGTCATCATCTAAATCATCCATAGTTTCATTATTTAATCCATAGATTAAATCAACATTAATATTTGAAAAATAACTTTTTGCTAATTTAATTTTTTTTGCTACATCAGTATTTTTTCTACCCATTATTTTAAGAAGTTTTTCATTAAAAGATTCCACTCCAATACTTAATCTATTGACGTTATTTTCTTTTAAAAACATCAAAAGATTTTCATTTATATCATTAATATTACATTCAAAAGTAAATTCATAATTTTTACTAAGTTTAATTTTTTTAGTAATTTTAAATAAACTTTTTAATTCATTTTTACTAAGACAAGATGGTGTCCCTCCCCCAATATAGATAGTTTTTATAACATCATTTAAGTAATTTTCTTCTACTTCAAAACTTAACTTTTTTAAATACTTTTTTATTAAATCATCATTTTTATACATCTTGCAAAAATCACAATAAGTACATATGCTTTTACAAAATGGAACGTGAATATAGACACCTCGCATAACAAATTCCTCCATAACGTCTTTTATTATATATTATCATATTTTTTTATGCAATTCGAAAATAATATACCAATAAATCTCTTTATTTTGCAAATAGAACTGTGTTAAAATAAATAATGGTGGTAATTTATGAGTTTAGATGAAATACTTGATGATAACATTATTTTAATAATTCCTAATACTTCAAAAAATAGTATTGTAAAATATATAAGTAGTCTTGATAAAATGTATAATTTAAAAATAATGACTTTTAGTGAAGTTTTAGAACACTTATTCTTTTCTTATGATTATAAAACTATTCATTATCTAATAGAATTAGGTTTAAATTATAATACTTCAATAAAATACTTAGAAAATATGTATTATTTAATTGATGATGATTTTAATAACAAACAAAAAGAACTTCTTAATCTAAAACATGAATTAAAAGAACATAACTTACTTTATAAAGATAAATATTTTAAAAATTCTTTAAAGAATAAAAAGATATATTTTTATGGATTTAACTATCTTTCTAAATGGCAAAATAAAGTATTAGAATTATTAAACGAAATAACAACTACAACAAATGTTAGTGATAATAAAAACTATCAACCACAAGTTTTTGAATTTAATGAAATAAAAGATGAAATAACTTTTATTGCTAATGATATCATAGAAAAAAATCTTGATTTAAATAAAGTATTTATTGCTAATATAACATCTTCTTATAAAGAAGAAATAAGAAGAATTTTTAATAATTTTGGCATACCTATAAATTTAAAAAATGAAACTACTCTTTATGATACTTACTATGGATTAAATTTTTTAAATGATTTTAATCTTGATAATATAAAAGATAATGATATAAAAAACTTGGTTATAGATTGTTTAAATAAATACTATTTTATTGATGACTTTAGTACTATTAAAGATGAACTTAAATATCTGTTTAAGAAAACTAAGATAAAGTCAAAAAAATATAAAAATGCCGTTAATGAAATTAATTTAGTTGATAATTATATTGATGATTCATATTATATTTATCTTATAGGATGCAATAATACTTTACCTATTAATTATAAAGATGAAGATTATTTTAGTGATATCATAAAACCATCATATTTAGATAAATCCTATGAAAAAAACACTTTAGAATATAATAAATGGCTTAAAATATTTAAAAATATTAAGAATTTAACTATAACCTATAGTATAAATACTCTATCAGGAAGTGTTAATAAATCAAAGCTTTTAAATGATTTTAATGTAAGTAAAAAAGATTTTCTTATATCAAAGTATTCTAATTCTAATAATATTTATAATATGAGTATCGAATTAGATAACTATATTAAGAACAAGAAAATATCAAACGATTTAAAAGATTTACTTGCTACTTATAAACTAAATTACAATACTTATTCCAATAAATATCAAAACATTAATGAAAATTTTTCTAACTTCAATTTTTCTTACACTAAACTTAATACCTTTTACGAATGTAGTTTTAAATATTACTTAGAATATATTTTAAAACTAAGACAATTTGATAATACTTTTGATACCTATTTAGGATCTTTATTTCATTTTATTTTATCTAAAATATATGATGATGATTTTGATTTTGAAACTACTAAAAATTTATATCTAAAAGATAACTTATTTCCTTTAACTTTAGAAAATAAAGTATTTTTAAATAAAACTCTTAATGAATTAAAAGATTTTATAATTTATGTTAAAAGTCATTTAGAAGAAACAGAATTTACTGAAATTTATAAAGAATTAACTTTAGAAGTACTTTTTGATGATGTGAAATTTACTGGTATTATTGATAAAATTATGAAAAAAGATGAAAATGTTGCTTTAATTGATTACAAAACAGGATCTATAAATATCAATTTATCTACAATAAAAAGTGGTTTAAATCTGCAACTACCTATTTATGTATATCTAATAAAAAAGGTATATCCAAGTACTAAAATTATAGGTATTTATTTGGAACATATCATAAGTCCTTTGTTTAATAAAACATGCGAAAGTATTAAATTACAGCAAGAAGATTATTATAAATTAACTGGTTATTCAATAGATAATATAGATGTTATTAAAGATTTTGATAAGACTTTTGAAAAATCAAAATATATTAAAAGTATGACTTATAATGAAAAAGGTTTTGGAAGATTTAGTAAGGTTTTAAATGAAGATGATTTTGATAAATTAAGCATTATCGCAGGAGACAAAATAAAAGAAGCTATCAAAAACATTAAAGAAAGTAATTTTACTATTAATCCAAAAATACTTGGTATTAATAACTTGAGTTGTAATTTTTGTCCTTATAAATCAATTTGTTTTGTAACTGAAAAAGATTATGTATTTATTAAAGAAGATGACACATTTAAGGAGGATTCTTATGCCAAATTGGACTAAAGAACAAGAACAAGCTATATCTGAAAAAGGTAAAAATATTATCGTATCCGCAGGAGCTGGTTCTGGAAAAACTGCAGTTTTAACCGCAAGAGTTATTGAAAAATTAAAACAAAATATCCATATCAATGAACTTTTAATTTTAACCTTTACTAATAATGCTGCTTTTGAAATGAAAGAAAGAATTTTAAAAGAAATAGAAAAAAATAATGACCTATCTTACGAGAAAGAATTAATAGAAAGTGCTTATATAACAACATTTGATGGATTTTTCTTATCTCTTGTAAAAAAATATCACTATTATTTAGGAATTGATTCAAATATAAAAATTATTTCTGATAAAATTATAAAACAAAAAAAAGAAGAAATTATTGATGAAATATTTAACTATTATTATCAAAAAGAAGATAATGATTTTATAAATTTAGTATCAAAATACGGTGTTAAAAATGATAAATCAGTAAAAGAAGTGATTTTTAATTTAAGTGAAAAATTAGATTTGTTAGTAGATACCAACAAGTTTTTAAATGATTATATTGATAGTTATTATAGTACAGAAAATGTAAATAAACTATTTAATGAATATTTAGATATGATAAAAAAAAGAATTAGTTTTATAGATAATTCTTTACATAATTTAAGTTTTTATTGTGATAGCTCTTATCATAAAAAAATAAAAGATGTTTTAAATCTACTTCTTAACTCTAATACTTATCCAGATATAAAAAACAACTCTAACCCTACTTTACCAAGAGTACCAAATAATTCAAGTGAAGAATTAAAATATTATAAAAAACAAATAAATGATGAGTTAAAAAATATAAAAGATTTTTGCATATTTAGTGAAGAAGAGTTAAAAAATGATTTATTAAATACTAAAAATGATGCTTCAATTATTATTGATATATTAAAAAAATTAAATGATAAAATTACTTTAGTAAAACTAAACAATAATATGTTTTCTTTCAATGATATTAGTAAATTTGCCATAAAATTAGTAAATGATTTTGATGAAGTAAGAAACACTTTAAAAAGTAGTTTTAAAGAAATAATGGTTGATGAATATCAAGATACTAGTGATATTCAAGAAGAATTTATTAAAAATATTTCTAATAACAATGTTTATATGGTTGGTGATATAAAACAATCAATCTATCGTTTCAGAAATGCAAATCCTAATATTTTTAAAATAAAATATGATAAATATAAAAATAATGATGATGGCATAAAAATTGACTTAAATAAAAACTTTAGATCCCGTGAAAATGTTTTAAATAGCATCAATGATATTTTCAATCATATTATGGATATGAAAATTGGCAATGCAAATTATCAAAAAGAACATAAGCTTATTTTTGGTAATCTAAGTTTTGAAACAATTGGCAAAACAAATTTTAATCATGATTTAGAGATATATAATTACCCTAAAGACGATAAAAATTCAAAAGAAGAAATTGAAGCATTTTTAATTGGTAATGACATAAAAAATAAAATAGAAGAAAAATATCAAGTATTAGATAGTGGGAACCTTCGTGACGTAACATATAAGGACTTTTGTATTTTAATGGATCGAACAACTTACTTTAATATTTATAAAAAAGTATTTGATTACTTAAATATTCCTCTTAATATCTATAAAGATGAAAATATTATAGAAACAGATGAAACTTTTTTAATAAATAATATCTTAAATTTAATAATTAATATAAAAACAAATAAAAATGATACTAATAAATTTTATTATACAAGTATTGCCAGAAGTTATTTATATAATATAGATGATAAAAAAATTTATGACGTTGTTATAAATAACAAAATTAAAGATAGTGATATTTATATTAAATGTAAAGAAATTGCTAAAAATATTGACGTGTTATCAAATTATGAAATAATTGAAAAAATAATAGATAAATTTAATTTTTATGAAAGAATGAATTACACTAAAGATATAAAAAACAGAACTATTATTTTAAATAATATGTTAGAGCAAACAAAAGAACTTGATACAATTGGTTATGACTATTATAAAATGAAAGATTATTTTTCTTATTTAATTGATAATAAAAACGATTTAAAAATACCTGCAATAATAAGTAATGATGATATGGTAACTATTACAAACATCCATAAATCAAAAGGACTTGAATATAAAATATGTTACTATAGTGGCCTTTATAAAGAATTTAATATGCAAGAGTTAAAATCAAGAATTATATATGACAACAATTATGGCATAATACTTCCAAGTTATGATGAAGGTTTTAAAAATACTTTTGTAAATATATTAAATAAAGAAAAAAATATTACTGAAGAAATATCAGAAAAACTAAGACTATTTTACGTTGCTCTTACAAGGTGTAAAGAAAAAATGATTATTGTTTGTCCCTTATCTAATGATAAAATATATACAACAGATTCTTATGGAGTTATTGATTACTTAGATAGAATTAAATATAAATCATTTAAAGATGTATTAAATTCAGTTTATGATTACATTGAAAAATATATAAAACAAGTTGAAATACCAATAATTGATAAAAATTATAAAGATAATTATAATTTAAATTTTAATGACATTAATCTTGGTAATAAAATAATAATACAAGAAAAAGCTTTTGATAAATCTTTAAAAGAAGAAAAACACTATTCTAAAAATATTAATAAACTTTTGTCAAGTGAAGAAGTAAGAAACATTAATTTTGGTACAGAAATGCATTATATTTTAGAAAATATCAACTTTAAAAATCCCGAATTATCTAATCTTGATGAGTTCAAGATAAATATTATAGAAAGTCTTTTACAAAATGATATTTTTAAAGACATAGAAAACTCTAAAATATATAAAGAATATGAATTTATATATAATGATAATAATGAAACAAAAAATGGTATTATTGATTTAATGATAGAACATGAAAAATTTATTGATATTATAGATTATAAATTAAAAAATATAAGTGATGATGCTTATATTAAACAACTTAATGGATATAAAGAATATATAAAAGATAAAACAAAAAAAGATGTTAATATTTATTTATATTCACTATTAGAAAAAACACTAGTTAAACTTTGATTTAGCTAGTGTTTTTTGTACCATTTTAGATTCAAAATCCAAACAAGTTTTACCCCATAGTAACAAATTAATTGAAGAACTAGATTTATTAATAAATGTTTCTAATTTAGAAAATCCCATTTTTTTAAATTCTTTATTTATTAAAGACTCATTTAAATCAAAATCCTCTTTAGTATAATTAGATAATATGTAAATTAAACCCAGTTCAATGAGATATTTATTATAATTTGTCATATTATTTAAATAATCATGATTACTTATTTCTTTTTTATAAGAGAAAACATCAAATTCTTTAGTTCTTACTTGTTCTTTAATCATTTCTTTTGTTTCTTTTTTTAATAATTCTTTAAATTCTTCATTACCCATATTATCAATATCATTACAAGATATTGTATTAAAAATAGTAAGCATAAAACTTGTTCTTATATCAATAGTTTCTTCGTATCCATAATCTTTTGTTAGTTCAAAACAAACATCTTTTATATGATCCTTTAATATTTCTAATTTTTCTTTACTTTTAATAATATTAAAATTATTATTCATAGTACAACCATCCCTTTTCTTGGTTATTAGATTATACTATAAAATATGCAAAGTGTCAAAAGAATATTAATTTATCTAGCGTTACGGATTATTACAATGCCGGAACCTCCTGAGCCGCCCAGGCCATCTTCTGAATTAGTACAAGGTCCTTTACCACCGCCGCCTCCGCCGCCGCCAGTATTTGATGTACCACTTCCACCATTTCCACCATTTCCACAGGAACTTTCACTTCCGCCTTTTCCTCCGTTGCCACCACCACCAGCTCCTCCAGCTCCACCAGATTGGTTTGTGCCACCTCCGCCGCCGCCTCCGCCGGAATATATATCTCCTCCTGCTTCACCAAATTCACGGGTTGTTGTTCCTTGACCACTTCCTTGTGTGAAACTATAACCTCCTCTTATTCCGTTTCCACCATCTGAACCCCCAGTAGACAATCTACCACCACCACCACCAGAACCACCATTACCTCCAGCTTGGTGAGCGCCACTTTTACCACCATTGGCTAAATATGAATCAAAATAAGATGGTTTCCCTGTTGCAGTAGTATAAGAAGCATTTCTTTGCGCACCCGCTCCAATTATAATGGAGTGAGAAGAATCTTTAGCTATATTAACATTTTTTATAGTTTTTGTATAACCACCACCGCCACCACTACTATAATTTATCTCACCATAAGTTCCAGCTCCACCTCCTCCAACTAGGAAGATATCTATATTTAAATCACTACTTGTTAGAGTAAAAGTACCGGAAGTTAAAAACTTAATTCTCCAATTTCCATCACCATCGTCTATAAATTGATGACTTCCTGTATATGTATATACTGGAAAAGTTACAACATTTATATCATCGCTTACATTAGATTCTTTGTTATAATTACCATTTATATCCTGAATTACGTTTTCTTTTAACTTTACATTTCCTATGGTGCTTATTTCTCCTGATGTTATCTCTATTATATATTTATAACCATCATCTATTTGTTCTTTTTCTATATTACTT
>JAQXMG010000100.1 GCA_029012525.1 bacterium | reverse complement strand
TGAACTAAAAATAACAGAATTAAAAAAAGAACATATTGGTCAAATAAAACTTTATATGAATTATATTGACAAAAATATAAAAACAATTAATCAAGATAAAACAATAGGAATAATAATTTGTAAAAAAGATAACAAGTTTGTAATGGAATATTGTAGTGATTCTAGAATATTTAGAGCAACTTATATTTTAAATTAATTTTACGTAAACTGAAAATTTTGTCAGATTATTTTTTATTAAAAATAGTGAAAAGTATTTACAAATAATTAAAAAACTAGTAAAATTGTGGTAGAAAGTGGATTAAAATGGTAGAAAGTGGTGATTAATATGTTGATGGGTGAATTTAATCATTCAATTGATGACAAATTAAGACTCATTATCCCTTCAAAGTTTCGTGATGAACTTGGGGAAAAAGTAATCATTACTCGTGGCTTGGAAAATTGCTTATTTATCTATTCTGAAAAAGAATGGGAAAAGGTTGTTTCTAAACTAAAATCATTGCCATTCACTAAAAAAGACGCTAGAAGTTTTACAAGAATGTTTTTATCTGGCGCTACAACAGAAGAATTTGACAAACAAGGAAGAATTAAAATAACTAAGCAATTAAAAGATTATGCATCTTTAATTAAAGATTGTGTTGTAATTGGAGTAAATGATAGATTAGAAGTATGGTCTAAAGAAAATTGGGATAATTACTTCAATGAAAGAGTAGATAATCTATCAGATGTTGCAGAAAAGTTATTTGAAAATGATTTGGATTTCTAGGTGATTTTATGCATATTAGTGTTTTAAAAGAAGAGGCTATTACTGGTTTGAATATTAAAGAAGATGGCATTTATGTAGATATGACTTTAGGTTACGCTGGTCATGCTAGTGAAATTTTGAAAAGGAATAAAAAGGGGTTTCTATTCGCTTTTGATAAGGATATAAATGCTTGTAGTTATAGCGCTGATGTTCTTAAAAAAATTGGTTCTAACTTCAAAATATTCAATACCGGTAATATAAATATGAAAGAAGTATTAAAACAGGAAGGTATTGAAAAAGTAGATGGTTTTCTATTTGATTTAGGATTATCAAGTGTTGAAATTGATAATGGAAGTAGGGGCTTTAGTTATATGATTGATGCTCCACTTGATATGAGAATGGATACGAGTAGTACTTTTTCTGCCAAAGATCTCGTAAATACTTATAGTGAAAAAGATTTATATCTTATATTCAGAGACTATGGTGAAGAAAAATATGCTAAAAAAATAGCTGCTAAAATAGTAGAACAAAGAAGTGTTAAAGAAATTGAAACAACTTTAGAATTAGTTGATATTATTGATTCTTGTATCCCTTACAAAGATAAAAGACATGGTCATCCTGCTAAAAGAGTATTTCAAGCTATAAGAATTGAAGTAAATAATGAACTTGGTGAGTTTAAAAAAGCTTTAACTGATGCTTTAGAAGTTTTAAATGTTGATGGATATATCTCTTGCATAACATTTCATTCTTTGGAAGATAGAATCTGTAAAAATATATTTAAAAGTGTAAGTGAAGTTGATCCAGTAATAAAAGGACTTCCTAATGTTGATCCGTCTTTATTACCTGATTATGAAATTGTAACTAAAAAACCAATTTTACCAAGTGATATGGAAATAAATGAAAATCCAAGAAGTAAAAGTGCAAAATTAAGAATCATTAAAAGAATAAAATAAGGAGAAATATTTATGCAAAAAATAAAAAGAAAATTAACTAAATTTGAATTAATTGTTTATACATTTACAATAATTTTATCTATGTTATTCCCACTTTTTTCTGTTTATTCTAAATCAATTTTATCAAAAGTAAATTATGAAGTTGAGGAAATAAAAGAAGAAACTGAAAAAAGAACAAAAACTAATGAGGATTTGAAGATGCAAGTAAATGAATTGGCATCTTTAGAAAACTTAGAAAGTGTTGCTAAAGAAATGGGATTAGTGTATACTTATAATAATGTTAAAGTTGTAGAATAGTAAGTAAGGTGATAATAATGAAAAAGTGCAAAAACAATATTAAATTTAGTAATTTATTTATTGTTTTGGCTTTTTTTTGTTTTGCAATTATTATTTATAGGGTAGTATATCTTGCAACTGCTAAAGAAATAGATGGTATTGATATTAAAGTTTTTGCAGATGATAGAAAAATTTATGAAAGTGTAATACCAGCAACACGTGGTGATATATTAGATACTAATAGTGAAGTTTTAGCAACTACAGTTTCAACTTATAAATTAATTGCTTATATTGATCCAATAAGAAGTGAAGGAGAAAGTAAACTTTATCACGTTGAAGATAAAGAAACAACTGCTAAAGAACTATCTAAAATTTTAGGTATGGACGAAGAAGAAATTTATTATATTTTAAATCAAGAAGGATTATATCAAGTTGAATTTGGTTCTAAAGGAAAAAATTTAACGCAATCCCAGAAAGAAAAAATAGATAGTTTAAATTTACCAGGCATTGATTTTATTGAAAGCAAAGAAAGATATTATCCAAATGGAGATTTTGCATCATATACTCTTGGATATGCTAGAAGCGATGAATATGGTGTGATTGAAGGAGAACTCGGGTTAGAATCTGTTTTAAACGAACAATTGAAAGGAAAAGATGGTTATACTTCGTATCAAGTTGATGTAAATAATTATAAAATTGCAGGGACAAAAGAAATTAAAGAAGAAGCAGAGGATGGTTTAGATGTTTACTTAACAATTGATAGTAATATTCAATATATAGTTGAACAAGCTTTAAATGAAGCAAGTAAAAAATATGATTTTGAGTGGATTGTTGCAGTTGTATGCGATGCTAAAACAGGAAAAATATTGGCAACATCACAAAAACCTTCATTTAATCCTAATCCCAAAGAATTGGATATCAAAAATTATCTTGATTTATCTGTAGCTAATCCATTTGAACCAGGATCTATTATGAAAATATATACTTATATGGCTGCTATGGAAGCGGGAACTTATGATGGAAACGCTAAATTCAAGTCGGGTGGATATAAGGTTGATGATGATGTAACAATTTATGACTGGTTAAAACAAGGATGGGGTATGATTACTTATGATCAAGGATTTATGGCATCATCAAATGTTGGTGTTATTAATATTGTTAATGAATTCATTGATCGTGATACTTTATATAAATATTTTAAAAAACTAGGGTTTGGTGAAAAAACAAACATAACTCTAGCTAATGAACAAGCTGGTAAATTATCTTTTTACTATGATTCTGAAGTATATAATGCTGCCTTTGGCCAAGGTATAACAACAACACCAATGCAACATATAAAAGCTCTTACATCTATTGCAAATGATGGTGTAATGTTAAACCCTTATATAATTGATAAAGTTGTAACAAAAAAAGGTGAAGTAATTTATGAAGGAAAAAAAGAAGAACTTGGGGTTGTAGCATCTAAAGAAACAACTGATTATATTAAAAATTTAATGTATGATACAGTTCATTCTTCGTGGAGTGGTGCAACAGGAACTAGTTATAAACTAAAAGGTTATGACTTAATAGGAAAAACAGGAACAGCTCAACTAGTTAATCCAAATACTGGAAAATATTATACAAGTTATTATCAAAGTATCAGATCTTTCGTAGGTATGTGGCCTAAAGATAATCCAGAAGTTATAATTTACATGTCTGTAAAAAAATCAGAATTTAATTATCCACTTGTAACAGCAGTAAAATCAATTGTAAAAAATGTAAGTACTTATCTAAATATCTTTGATACACAAAGTAATGATATTATTGAAAATAAAAAGATAGAAAACTATTTAAATAAGGAAAAAGAAGAAGTTTTAAGTGCTTTGCAAAAGGAAAATATTGATTTTATTGTAATTGGTGATGGAAATAAAATAGTAAATCAATATCCTACAAATGATTATTTACTAAGTAGTAATGAGAAAGTTATTTTAGTAACAAATGGTACTTATAAAATGCCTAACTTAAAAGGATATAGTAAAAAAGAAGTAAGAGCAGTATGTGATATGTTAGATTTAAATTGTACTTTAGAAGGATTTGGTTATGCGATCAGTCAAAGTATCAAAACAGATGCTATAATAAAAACTGGTAATGAAATAAAAATTATATTTAAAGAATTATATTAATTATGTTATAATAAACTATTGAAAGAGGTGTTATATGAAAAAAGTAATACTAACAGGAGAAAGACCAACAGGTCCACTTCATATAGGTCATTATGTCGGTTCTCTAAGAAAAAGATTAGAACTTCAAGAAACAAATGAGTATGATATATATATTCTTATTGCGGATTTACAAGCTTTAACTGATAATTTTTCTAATCCTAAAAAGATAAGAGATAATATTTTAGAGGTAGTTTTAGATAATTTAGCAGTGGGAATTGATCCTAATAAATGTACTTTTGTTGTTCAATCAAGTATACCTGCATTACATTATTTACCAATGTATTATGCGAATTTGGTAACACAAGCAAGACTAGAAAGAAATCCAACTGTAAAAAATGAAATTAATCAAAAAAACTTTAATAAATCTATTCCAGCTGGCTTTGTAAATTATCCAATAAGCCAAGCTGCGGATATAACTGCTTTTAAAGCAACTCATGTTCCAGTAGGAATAGATCAGTTGCCTATGATTGAACAAACAAGAGAAATTGTAGAATCATTTAATAGAACTTATAATTGTAATGTACTTGTTTTACCAACTGCAGTTTTACCAGATAATGAAACTTCATATAGATTACCTGGTACTGATGGCAATAGTAAAATGGGTAAGTCTTTGGGAAATTGTATTTATTTAAAAGATAGCGAAGAAGAAGTCAAAAAGAAAATTATGGGAATGTACACTGATCCTAATCATATCAAAGTATCTGATCCAGGAAATGTAGAAAATAATCCGGTTTTTACTTATTTAGATTGCTTTGCAAAAGATTGTTATTTCGAAAAATATTTGCCTCAGTACAAAAATCTTGATGAATTAAAAGAACATTATAAACGTGGTGGTTTAGGAGATATGGTTGTAAAAAAATTCTTGAATGATTGTATGCAAGAAGTATTAGGTCCAATTAGAGAAAGAAGAAAATACTACGAAGAAAGACTTGATGAAGTTTTTAAAATGTTAGAGCAAGGCAAAGAAAAAGCAACTGCAGTTACTAATGTTACTTTAAATGAAGTAAGAGATGCAATAGGAATTAACTATTTTACTGATGATAGTTTTAAAGAAAATTATCTATGAAAGCAATAACTTTAAAAGAACCTTGGGCATCTTTAATTGTTAATGGTTATAAAACTTATGAATTTAGATCTTGGAAAACATCTTATAGAGGAAAAATTTTAATTCATGCAGCAAAAGGCGTTGATAAAAACAATATTGATAGATTTAAATCTTATAATTTAAATTATGGTAATTCATGTATTATTGGTGAAGCTCATATTGTAGATTGTGTTAAAGTTGATGAAGAACTTCACAAGAAACTTTTAAAAATAGATAGTAATGTTTATCAAGAAAGTGGTTTTGATGAAACTTATGCTTTTGTTTTAGAAAATTGTAAAAAATATGATAAATATATTCCTTGTAAAGGACATTTAAATATTTGGAATTATGATTTATAAAAAAGTGCATAATAATATTGGTGATATTATGTACTTTTTAAATAGCTTTTTTATTTATTCAATTTTAGGTTATATTTTTGAAACAATTGGAGGAATTATAACTAAAACTAATTACAAAAGTGGTATTTTACATGGACCATGGACACCAATATATGGAATAGGGGTAGTGGTAATTTTACTTTTATCTAACTATTTTTTTAAAAATTTACATATGCCAAGATGGAAAGAAACTATTATTGTAATTATAATTTTAGCAGTATTTTTAACTTGTCTTGAAGCTATCGGAGGAGTTTTGATTGAAAAAACATCTGGTATCGTATTTTGGGATTATTCTGATAAAAAATTTCATATTGGTAAATATATTTGCTTAGAAATGATGCTCGTTTGGGCGATTGGATCAGTTATATTTATATATTTTATAAATCCAATATTAGATTCTATAATAAAAAAAGTTCCTTTATTTTTAACAATAGCAATGAGCATTGTATTTATAATTGATATTATTTATACAATATGTACTGGAATTAAAAAATGATCTTTTAAAATAAAAAATTAAAATGCTTCTCAAAAAAAATTTTTTTATTATTTTATAAATTAATAATTAATTAACGAAATAAGAAGGTAAATATGAAAGATGAGACTGTTTGACTAAACAAGGACCAAATGAGTAAATTATTTGATAGGGATATAAAAACAATTGGTAAACATATTAATAATGCTTTAAAAGAGGAACTTGATAGTTCAACTGTCACAAAATTTTCGACAATTTAAAATGAAGAAAATAAAACAGTAACACGTAATATTGAATATTATAATTTGGATATGATTATAAGTGTTGGTTATCATATAAAGTCGCTTTTAAAAGAGTATATTGTAAAAACTGTAAAATTAATTTTTATATTTTGCTATATTTAAAACAATACCAATACTTATCATACTTATAAGTAAACTGCTTCCACCATAAGATAAAAAAGGAAGAGTAACTCCTGTAACAGGAATAAGACCTACAACAACACAAAGATTAAGTATTGCTTGAAATATAAGTTGAAAAATAATACCAAAAACTAAATATTTTCCAAATAAATTGGTGCAATTTAAGGCGATTTTTAATCCACTATAACAGATTAATAAGAAATTTATAATTACAAAAAGTGCTCCCACAATACCAAATTCTTCACAGACAATTGAAAAAATAAAATCAGTCTGGGGTTCTGGCAAATAAAAATGTTTTTGTCTGGAATTTAAAAAACCAAATCCAAATAAACCACCTGGACCTATTGCGTACAAACTTTGGATAATTTGAAATCCTGTTCCTAAAGGATCTTTCCAAGGATCTATAAACGATGTAATGCGATCCATTCTATAAGGCGCTACAATTATTAATCCAGTAATACCAATTATTCCAAGGCCAAATAGATAATAAAAATACTTCATATCAAGTCCTGATATAAAAAATAAAGAAACAATTGATATAACAAGAATCATTCCAGTACCAAAATCAGGTTGTAACATAATAACACCAAAGAATAGAAGACATATTAAAAAAACAGGTAATATTTTTTTTATATCAACTTTGTTTGTTTTGGATAAATACTTTGAAATAAAAATAATTAGTCCAAGTTTTGCAAATTCACTGGGTTGAATACTAAATCCAAGAAGACTAAACCAACTTCTGGAACCATTTCTTACAACTCCAATACCTGGGATTAAAACAAGAATTAAAAGTAAAAAGCAAATTCCTAAAATGATATTTGCCTTTTTATAATATAATTTATAATCAATTTTACTAACAAATATTAAAAGGAATAGTCCTATAAGAAAGAAGAAAAATTGTTGTTTTACATATTTAAAGCTATCATCAAATTTATATTCTGCCCAAATATAACTTGATGAGTATATCATTATAATACCAAAAATTATAAGCGATATAACAGATATAAATAACATTATATTATATTTTTTCTTGATAGGGCATCACCTAATATATTTTATATCCAAACTGCGAAGAATATGCCAAGAAGTGAGAAGATAATACCAAATAAATAAAATGCTTTAACGATATCAGGTTCTGCAAAACCCTTTTTTTCAAAGTGATGGTGAATAGGTGAATTTAAGAAAACTCTTTTTTTTGTTAATTTGTAATATCCAATTTGAATAATTGAACTAAGAGTTTCAAATACAAAAGGGAAACACACGATTAG
>JAQXMG010000099.1 GCA_029012525.1 bacterium | reverse complement strand
ATTAACCAATCTTGAGGTTTTGCTTTAAATTTAAGTTTCATAATAATCCTCCTTAAATACGTAAATAATAGCTAAAATAATTATAACACGGATATTTTAAGATGTAAATTAATAACAAAATAAATGTTAATAATATTATTTATAATTATCACAATTGTCTTGTTTTATTAAAAAAAACTAAATAAAATTTTTTTATTTCATTTAGTTTCTTTAATATTTCTATTTCACACAATTATTATTTTTTAATTAATTCATATGTAACACTATAAACATTAAAATGAGCATAAAAATCAAATTCTAATTGTTCCATTACAAAAGTATCTCCATTTTTAAATGGTATTAAATCTTTTCCTTGATTTGACACACTAATTTTTTCTGTAGATACAATGTATTTTGGAGAATCAAGTTCTCTTATTGTTATTCTATCTCCTTCATTGTATTTTTCAGTTTCTGGTAAAGAATCTAGATTTTCATAGTTAATAATATATTCTTCGCCATTTTTAATTAAACTAATTTCTCCAACAAAATTTGTTTCTGATATTTCATCAGTATTTCCTTTAAATGGATTTCCTGCTTGTATATCAAGTTTAATTAAATTTACATTGGCAAAATTTAACTTTTGTCCTATAAACCATGAATTTGAAACTTTATAATTATCTAAACCAAATCCTGTTGCAGAGTCAGTATGTTCTCTATAAACCTCAACCCACTCATATTCTTCTTTTTCTTCAATTTGCTCATCATGTTTGTTAATATAAGTACCATAGTTTGCATGACTTATTTTATCAATATCACAATACAAAGTAACTTTATTATCAATTATTTCAAACTTATAAACTCCTAAATTATTATTAATAGATGTCAAATTGAATTCACCATCACCATAAATAAAAATTGGATTTTCGAAATAAGACAATTTTAAAGAATTATCTTTATTTGCCAATTTTAAATCATACAAAAATTCTATTTTATCCTCTTCCTTAATTTCTTTTTCTGTCCATATAATCATTTGTTTAGCTTGTTTAATAATTACATATTTGTTATCATTAGTTTTAAATTCAAAATCATATTGACTTTTTCTTTCATCTATTTTTGTAAAATCATCGTTGATTGTAATTATATTTTCTTCTAAAGTTAATAAAGAATCAATAATTGTTTCTTTTGAATTTTTCTTGTTAACATTTTCTGCTTTAGCATTTACTAATAATGGTGAAATAGAAAGTACCATAATCATTAATACTACTAATTTTTTTGCTTTTTTCATATTATTTCCTCCTACTATAATTGTATTATAAAATAAATATAATATCAATATATTATCAAAAAAAAAGAACAAATTATACTCTATAATTAGTATAATTGCCCTTATTATTTTATTTATTATATTATAGTCCTCCACCTGAACCAAATGATTCTAATTCTTCAGGAGTTACTACTACATTGATTTGCATTCTTCTAGATCCACAAACAAATAATGCATTACCTTGAGAATATCTTTTTATAGCTTCTTTTTCATTATCATTTAAATCAATTAAAAGAGATAAATCTTCAACGGCTTGTTTTTTAAGTCCCATTACCAAGTAATATGAAGCATTATCAAATATTGCTTTACCTTGGGTAATAACAGCTTGTGGAGTGAAATCACTTGGTTGTTGAGTAATTATAATATTACCAGTATTATATTTTCTTGAACGTCTTTGAATTTGAGCTAAGAAATCAGCTCCCAAAACATTACCACCAGATAATAATACATGAGCTTCATCAACCATCATAACAGTATTAATACTACTATCTAAACATAAACTCCAAGCATATTTTAAAACATTAAAGAAAAGTGCATTTCTAATATTTACATCAGAATTCATAAGTTCTCTTATATTAAACACTATAAAATTACTTTTTGGAGCAATTGTTGTATGTCCATTAAAATAAAATCTAAGTTCATTAGTTAAAGGTCTTATTTTAAGTTCAAGACGTTCCATAATATCTCTTTCATGAGTCATATCCGTCATTGAAATTAATTTACTTTTTATTGTTGTATAAACATCATCAAAAGTTGGGTATTCTCTTGATGTTAGTCTTGAAAAATCAGTATTAAAATCTATTCCGAAACGACGATATGTTTCTTGAACCATTTCTATAAATAAATTAAGAACATCTTCATCAATAGATGGATCATAATACTTCATAAATCCCTTTAAAAATTGAAGTGTTTTTGTAAGAACCGTATAACCAAGTCCTTGTTTAATTTCTTCATCATCGGCATCAATTAAAACTTCAAGTGGATTAATTAGTCCAAAATCCCCACCTTTTCCTAAGTCAATTGAATCTCCACCAAATAAATTAACCATATCGATAAGTTCATTTTCAGGGTCAATGCATACTACTTTATAACCATTTCTAAGGGATGTTCTAAGAAGAAGTTTAGCAGCAGTTGATTTACCACTTCCTGATGTACCAAGAATAACCATATTGGCATTAACTCTATTATGTTCTTTTCTTATTTGATATAAAAATTGATTGAATAATACAACTCCCCCAGAAAAATCAGTTCCAAGAAGACATGATGGTCCTGGATCTTTTATACTATCAAATATATATGGATACATCGCAGCCATTGTTGGACTTGGCATAATTGTACCTATTCTTTCTTCTATATCTTGTTTAGGAAATATTGGTAAAATACTTTTTAATACTTTTTCTTGTTCAAATCTTAAAGGAACAGCACGAAGTCCCATTGCATCTAAATAATTTTTGGTAGTTCCTTTTCTAAGTTCTAATTCTTCAAATGTATCTGCAGTTATTACAATATGCATTTGAAAATCAAATATTTTAGATTGGGCAGCAGCAAGTTGTTGAACAAAAGTTTCCAAAGTATCAAAATCTTGTCTAATTCTTTCTTGATTTGTTCTATCTTTTTCTTCTTGATATCTAACTTTCAAATTAGCTAATTCTTTATTAAGCATCTTAGATAAAACAGAAAATGCTACTGGTATATGCTTTACAACAATTTTAACGCCAGGCATATTAGTGATATTTGAAATATAACCAACCCCAATTGACCTTGGCCAAGATACAACTGTAAGTATTGACATATACTTATCACTTACAACTATATGGTTAGGATTTGAAAAATCAAGTCCTTTAGGTGCAATTTTACTTTTAAAGCTACTCATAAAGGCATCACCGTCCCAGATTCAAAATTTCTACCCCCATTTAAGAAATTATCAAGTATCATTCTTAAGTCATCACTTGATGTTTGGCTAGCAACAAGTCCTGCTGCTGCAAGTCCATTTATCATACCTCTTAATTTCTTTTGCATCATATCTACATTTCTTTCCTTAAATAACAAATAATATTCAGTATCAACTACACTATTATTAACAAAATAATCACCTTTATCAAGATCTTGACCTATTATTTTTCTAATTGTTGGATCACTTGCTCTATTATACAAAAGTTGTAGTTCTGCCTGATATACTGCAATATCAACAGGACGATCTGCAATAACTAACCAGAACTCATAGTCAATAGTATTATAGAAATTCATAAGACCAACTAAAGTATTATCCATAGAATATCTATCTAAAATAAAGATATTTTTAGGTCTAATTTTAACTCCAGTTATCATAACACCTTCAGTATTATATAAAATACCATTAGATATTTTTTTCACATTGATCCAATTTTCAGTGTATTTCCTATTATTTTGTTCCTCTTTACTTAATACTTTTCTGACTGGTTTATTTGTTTTATTACCAGTATTAATTCTAGCACCAGTATTTGCTTGCATATTATTATTCATCGCGTTGTTCATATTTATAACACCAACCTCTCCATATATATTTTCTTTTATTAAAGAAATAAAAGCATATAATATCCCAAATCAAAGTCATAACATTATGATAATTAGGAAGTGGAAAAACTAACATTCCAGTAATACAAACAGGAATTATAATAATTATTACATTAGTAATTGTATCAACAGACTTAATAAATAATAATATTAATGTTAATCCAATTCCACCTGCAAAAACAGCTAAATCAAGTGGTTTAAAAAATCCAAAGATTAATTGTGCTCTTTTACTATTAGCAGGAACTAAAAATGTTTGTTCTGACATATGTATCACACCCTTCCTTTTTATTTAAACTAATATTAAACTATTAAGATTTTTTTTGATATCCAGATTTATTATGTTCTTTAGCTTTTTTAAGTGCTGCAAATGCTTTAGATTCCGCAGTAATTCCTCTTTTATTTTCATCTTCTGTAACTTTATATGCTGTACTTACTCCTGATACTTCAACACCAACATTTTTTTCACTAAGATCAAGTTTTTGTGCTAGTGTAACAATATTTTTTTGAAAATCAGTAGCATTACCTGAAGCAACTGCATTAGAAGATTCAATTAGAACCCTTGCCCTTTCAGTATTCTTTCTATCACCCCAAGCAGAATCCATTGCATTTAACTTTGCTTCAGTAGAAAGTTTATCAAATTTTTTATATACACCATCAGTATCCTTGAAATTTCCACTTGTACTAACACCAAAATCAGCAGCATGTGCAATTTTTTCATCAATTGTACCATTTTCCCATAAATTATTTAATTGACCCAATGCTTTATTAGAAGCAAATACGCTACCATCTAGTGCTGCATCTAAACTTTTATAATTGTCACTTGCCGATTTTGTAGCATCTAAAATATCTTTAGTACTTTTATGCCAAGGAAATTCTGATTTTTGAGCATCTTTCCAACTAACACCTGATGCTTTTCTCTGATTAGTAGTAGCCTTTGCTGTTCCATATGCCTTTTGAACATTTCCAAATTTACCTGAAAAACCACTTCCAAATACTTTAGCAGCTTGCCCCAATGTAGAACCACCTGCTAAAGCTGCTACACCACCAATTGCAGAACCAGCCATTGATGTTCCATATAAAGCTGCTGTTTTTAATGAATTCATTGAATCTTTGAATGTTCCACCCATATTTTTTATACCAAGTACATCTGAAATTAAGTTTGGAACTGTTTTAGCAAATAAGAATATTCCCAAATAAATAAGTATTTTTTCTAGTCCTCCTCCAATTGTTGATGAAATAAGACTAACAAAGAATATTGACATTCTAATCGCTAAAATTTTAAAAAACAAATCTAAATAACAACCAATAAATTTTTTAAACCAATTTTCCAAAACCTTATCATTTGGATTCATATATGAAATAAAAGCTATTGGAGCAAGTATTTGTAATACTAGTAATTTTAAATTACGTATTACAACTTCTATACATAATATAAGAAAAATAACAACCAATATTATTCCACAAATTATTGAAATAAAAGTATCATAATCAATTGTATTTTCGTTAACTAAAGTGGCCAATCTTTGAACTCCACCCGGATCTGCAATAAACTTAGTATTAGTAACTTTTATTGGATCTGTAGAAAATGAAGCAGCTATGTCCATAGCAAATTTACCACCATCAGAATTTAATAACTCAGATAAGTTTTCTGATATACCACTATTAATTTGTGAAGTACTATATCCTTGGTCAAGTGCATCCGAATATTGATTAGCTTCTGTTTGACTTGTTGTTAAATATAATACCATTTTTCTTTGCTTACCTTGGAAATTAGTAGAATATTCACCATATTTTATATAATAATTACCGTCTAAATAACTGTCACATGATTCATCTGATTCATCTTCACCACCAATGTTACAATATATTTTAACTCCTGAAAGATTAAGAGCATCGAATTTAGAATCTATTGCTGAAAAACTAGAACTATCTAGTGAACATCCAGATGCAAGTTCACCAACACCAATTTTGCTTGCATTACCTCCATTTACGGCATTTGTTGCTGAATTAATATTATTAATACAATCAGCAGATGCTGCATTTGCATCATCTACACTAAATAATTTATATAAGATACTATCTTCTTGTAACAACGCATCTTGTAATGGATTTACAACATTATCCATTATGATAGGAAAAGCAATAACCAAAGCAAGAGATACTATAACTCTTGTAATAAGTTTACCTGTTCCCATACTTTTATCACTAATTTTATCTGGATCAATCAAATATTGAATCATAGTAACAGTTATTCTAAATAACATAAATACTGCTATAAGTGTATAAATACTATCAATTATACTATTAATTTTAGCAGCTAAATTAGCATTTGATGTCAAAGAAAAAGTATCAACAGTAAAACTAAGCATCAAATTATACGCCCTAGCAACTGTTCTATATATCCCTGCAACAATATTAATTAATACTGCTCCTACGTTATACCACATATCAAGTCACCCCTTTTCTAGCAACTTCCAACCAAACCGGCAAGTTGTAAAATTGCTTTTATAAGTATTGGTACAAAGAAAATAATAACTCCTATTATAATTCTTTTAATCATGCTAGATTGAGCTTTTTTCATATCATCAGCCTTGCCAGCTGCTACTGCTGTTATCATATCTTTCATTGATAAAATAACAACTAAAACAGGAACTGCAAATAAAATTCCTGTATAAATCCAATTTAATACATCAACAACACCAGACCCAAGAGTTCCTGAACAATCATTAATCATTTCTTCTCCTTCACCCGCTGCTAAAACAGTAACTGGAGATAAAACTAATAAATTTAGTAATATATAAAATATTTTTTTCATAAAATTCACCTAACAATCCAAAATTATTATAACAAAAAAAAAAATAAATAACAATATATTATTTATTTTTTCCTAATTTATTACTTATTCTCCTTGATATGGACATTTGCTTGGAGATGTTGCACATGTCCAGCAAACACTACTATCTACATTTTCACCAACTAATCCAAATACACCTTGAACAATTGTTACAACAAAGAATATAACTACACCATAGATAATTCTTTTAATAAGCATTTTTTGTGCTTCTTTTATTTCTTTTTCTTCACCAGCCATTACTGCTTTACCTAAATCTAGAATTGCAAGTAATACAATAATAATTGGAATTACAATTTTAAAAATATTAATAACATCTCCAACTAATTTCCAAATCTTTGCTGTACTGTCACAAAATTCAGCTGCATCTAATAATAACATATAAAAAACCTCTCTTTCTCACAAATTAATCTTACAAAATATTTAAGTATTTGTCAACTTTTATTACAATATTTTACAATTATTTTTATTTATGATATCATTATTTAGGGATGTGAAGTAAAAGTATATGAAAAATAAATTTTTAATATTAACAGGAACAATTATTATTATTCTAGTAGCAATAATTATTATATTTAGTATAATTGGTAATAATAAAGAAGAATATTTAAAAGAAATAAATTATATTGAATATGTAGAAAAAGTTCATAATAATGAAAGCTTTATTTTATACGTAAAACAAACTGATTGTCCTCATTGTATAAAATTTACTCCTAAATTTAATACTATTTTGGATAAATATGAAATTGAAGCTTTTGTAATCAATTTAACAGAACTAGATGAAACAGAAAAAGATTTATTTATTAAAGATTTATCTGTTAGTTCAACTCCTACTATATTATTTTTTGAGAATGGAATTGAATTAGGTAGCTTTTCTAGAATTATTGGTGTTCAATCAGAAAAATATATTATTAACAAATTGAAACAACATGGTTATATTAAAGAAGAAAAATAAAATACAAAAAAATAAGCTCGTTTGCTTATTTTTTTTGATCATTATATGTCTATTTAGAATCTGCTTCTTTATCATCACTTAGAAAATCATTTTTATCAGAATCTTCATCATTGTCTTTTTTGTTTAAGAAATAAACAATTACTGCTCCAAGTAAAACAATAATAATGATTTTTATAACATTTGTGATTGCTACTTTTTTTTCATCTGTTTTTTCTTGTTTTTCTTCTACTTTATTTTCTTCTTTGTTAATATTTTCTTCTTGTTTTACTTCTTCTGTTTTTTGTTCTTCTCTATAATTATTTAAATATGTTACTTTAGTTTCATTGTTTTTTACTTCTTCAACTACTTTAACAGTAATAAGTTGTAAGTTATCAATTTCTTTAGTATTTAAATTATCATAGATAAATTTATTGTTAGATAAACTAAATACTTTAGTATTACTAGTACTTAAATCTTCTATAAAACATAAAGTAAAACTATCACCATCTTTAAAATTACCTACTCCAATTACTTTATTATTTATATCATTTATATTAATATTTAATTCATTATTTATAATACTATCAAATTTTAAATTATCACTAACTGATAAATCAAAACTAAATCCACTTACTACTCCATCTGTTTTTAAAGTTATGTTATAACAAGTTTTATTATCTTTTGATATTTCTGAAAGCTCAAAAGTACTTTCTTTTGTTTCTTCTATCTCATCTTTATCTTCTAATCTATTTTTCATCAACACAAGATCATAAATATCAATTAAATTGTCATTATTGTAATCTAATTTTAAATAATCTGTTAATGGATCTTTTAATAATTCTTCATTTAATAATTCAATATCTTTATCATCAAATATATTATCATTATTAATATCTCCTTTAATAACAATATTATATTCCTTTAATAGATTTTCATTTCTATCATAAATAATTACTTTACCATCATTTGTTATATTATCACTATCTAATACTTCGAATTTATAAATTCCATAATCTAAATTATCAATAAAATCCTGTTTTAATAATAATTCTTTAACATCTTCAAGAATTAAATTATTTTGTAATATATACATGTTATAGTAAGTATTATCTTTTAAAGCAAGATTATAAAAGTTTAGCTTTGCATTTTCTAACTTAGATTTTTGTTCTTTATCTATTGGAAAATAAGTAAAATTCAAAAGAACATCAACAATATCCTCATCTTCTAAGTTACTATTATCAATTATAAGATTTGTTATAACTAAAGCTTTTTCTTTGTTAAGATATACTCTTAAAGCCTTTATATTAGTTAAAAGATTTTCAATACTTTCTTTATCACTTGGCTTTCTTTCTAAATACAAATTAATATCTTTAATAAGGTTATCATAATTTTCTTCTTCTTTTATAATAGAATCTAAAACTTCAATTAATTCACTATCAACTAAATCAATAAAATTATCTATTTCTTCATTTATATAATCATCAAGATTTACTTTTTCAGAAAGTCTAACATTTATATTAGTTAAAAATTTATCAAAACTTTCTATTTTTTCTTTCAAACCATTTTCAATATAATTTTTATTATTCAAATAAAATGTATTTATATTATCCATAGTTCTTTCATAAATTAAATTGATATTTTCTTTTTTATCTGTAATATCATCAATTTTAAAACAAGAAACAATTTCCTCTAATTTATCAATATCACTTTCAATTAAATCTCTAATATCAAAAGAATTAACAATCATATTTGGAACATTATTTAAAAGGATTTCTTCTTCGTAAAAGTTTTCTATTTCTTTTAATTCATTTGTTAGATAAAGTACTTTTTGTTCCTTTAATTCTATTACTTCATTATAAAGATTTATTAGATTTGTTTTTCTAGTATCAAAATTATCTAAATATGATTTAATTTCATTTTCTATTTCTAATAAATAAATATTATATAAAGCATTTTCTATTTCTATTTTTGTTAAAAGAGTCTTTTTTTCATAATCATTAAGTTCTTCATTAAATTCTAAATAAGTTATATCTTCTATTTTTTCTAATGTAATTAATTCATCACCAGTAAAATAAGTATCATATATATCTTTTTTATCTATAAATGATGTTTTAATTAAATAACTAAGTAAAATTCCCTCTTCTAATTTGTTTTTTTGATTATTTAAATTTTTTTCTAAATCAAAAATTTCTTTTTCCATAAAATCTAATGTTTCTTTAAAAGAGTTATCTTCTTCATATAGAGAATCTGATTTTAATGTTTCAATCTTGTTTTTTAACTCAACAATATTATTATTATTTAAAACAATAGTATCTTCTACTTTATTAGAACCAGTTGCATTTACAATAAAACTAGTATCTGTAACAACTAAATTTCCAATTATTAAAAATAAAAATAATAATGACATAAATTTTCTTTGTTTTTTCATAATCACATCTCCCATATTTTCAATTATTACAATTCAATTATAATAAAAAAAGATAAAAAAAGAAAGATTTTTACACTTCCTTTACATTACCTAATAATAGAAATAACAATATTTTTATTTTTTGGCTTTCTATTTACAATTTCAAAATATTGATTTATATCTTGAAAAAATTCATCTTTACCATATAAAGTACATAAAAGATCGTTTTCTTTTACATATTCACCAACTTGTTTATTTAAAACGATTCCAGCTTCAAAATCTATTTTATCATCTTTATTCTTTCTACCTGCTCCTAAATTCATTGATAAAATTCCAATTTTTAAAGCATCTATATTTTTTATATAGCCAGATTTTGTTGCTAAAACTTGATAACCTTCTTGTCTTTTTTCAAGCAAACTTAAATCTCCATTTTGATATTCAATAAAATCTAAAAATTTTTTATAAGCTTTTCCACTTTCTATAGCATCAATCACTTTTTCTTTAGCAGAATTAAAGCTAATATTTAAACCAACTTCTACTATAACTGAACTTAAATAAACACATAAGTCATATAATTTATTTCTTACTTTATTATTTAAAACTAAAACTGCTTCTTTTACTTCTAATAAATTACCAATATTACTTCCTAAAGGACTATTCATATCGGTTAAAACACAGACCACTTTTCTATTATATTTCTTACCAATATTAATCATTATTTTTGCTAGCTTTTTAGCATCTTTTTTGTTTTTTATTAAAGCACCATTACCAACTTTTAAATCTATTACAATATTTTTAGCACCACCTGCTATTTTTTTACTCATAATTGATGTTGCAATTAATCCTATATTTTCAGTTGTATTAGTTACATCTCTTAAAGCATATATCTTTTTATCCATAGGACATAGATTTTTAGTTTGACCAGTTATACTAAAACCTATTTTTTTTACGCCATTAATAAATTCCTCTTCTGTTAAATTAGTATTTACACCGATACTTTCTAGTTTATCTATAGTTCCTCCCGTATATCCTAAACCTCTTCCACTTAATTTAGGCATGTATATTCCTAGACTAGCTACAATTGGTGCGACAATTAAAGTTGTTTTATCACCAATTCCTCCAGTTGAATGTTTATCAACACAAGAATCAATTGGTATAGTTAAAATATCACCACTTTTTATAAAAATATCAGTTAAATCATATATTTCTCTAATACTTAAATTGTTTTTCATAATTGCTTTTAAAAGTTTTGTCATATCATCATCAGTTATCTCACCCTTTAAATAACCATTAAAAAAGAAAGAAAGTTCTTCATATGACAATTGTTTTTTATGTTCTTTTTTATTAATAATATCAAAAATCATTTTACCACCTTAAGATAATTGTATCATATATAATAAATTTAATAAAATAAAAAAGCTTAGAAAAGATTTTTATCAAATCTATCTAAAGCTCTTTTGGGATTTTCCACTAACATTTCATATAATTTTTTATGATGTCTTAATTCTTTTATTATATCTATTTCTTCATTTGCCATCATCATTCCGTAATTTGAATTTGTTTCAGAAACAACGTAACTATCACTGCCAATTAAATATTCAAGTGGTGCATTTAATATTTTAGATAGTTCTATTAAATTTTTACTACTTGGCTTTTTTACATCTTTTTCCCAATGACAAACACTTACTTTTGAAACACCTAAAATTTTTCCTAATTCTTCTTGACTCATATTTGCTTTTTTACGCATTTCCTTTATTCTTTTACCTAAAAACAAAATTATCACCTCTATAACTATAGATTATAAAAAAATTATACAATATTTTCGCTTGTTTTAACTAAAAGTTAAATGGAAATAGACTATTTATTTACTTTATAGTTAAATATATAAAAAATTAATTATAAAATTAGTATATCAAAGATTATTTTAAATTAAAACGTATTCTTTGGTAAATATCCTAGAATCACTACAATATTCCATAACAAACTTGTTATCTTTTTTACAAATTATTATTCCTATTGTTTTATCTTGATTAATTGTTTTTATATTTTTGTCAATATAATTCATATAAAGTTTTATTTGACCAATATGTTCTTTTTTTAATTCTGTTATTTTTAGTTCA
>JAQXMG010000098.1 GCA_029012525.1 bacterium | reverse complement strand
AAAAGTTTAAATAGAACAAAAATTGATTCATTTAAACTTAGTGATAGTTATACTTTAGAGGATATTAAAAATAATAAATTTAAATTTTGTGATATAAGTACTTTATTAAATTATAAAAAAATTGAAGTAACTTCTGATCTTGAATTTAAAATAAATAATGGTGCAGTATTAGATAATATTTATAATGATAATAAAGTTCTTTTTACAAAAAATAATAAACCTTTTGCTTTATATGAAAAAAATAATAATAAATATAAAATAGTTTTTAAATTTTAGTAAATAAAAACTATTTTTTTCTTTTTATAGTTTACAATACAAATAAAAAATGATAAAATTTTAATAGAAGAATAGGTGAAAGGTATGAAAGAAAAGAATAAAAAACTTATTTTAACATTATCATGTGTTGGAATTCTTTGCATCTTTATTGGAGTAACATATGCAATTATTAGTTTTGTATTTCAAGGAAATAGAGAACATACTATTGATATTAAAGGAATATCATTTTCATATGAAGAACAAGAAAATGGTTTATCTTTAACAAAATTATCTCCAATGACAGATAGTGAAGGATTATCTAGTGGCAATGATTATACATTTGTAGTATCCGCAACAAGTCAAGTATCAAGAGATTTACCTTATTATGTATATTTAACAATTGATAATGAAAATACATTAAAAAGTGAATATGTAAGATTTAATATAACAAACGAAACAACTTCAACAACTGTTGGGCCAATTAATGCAAATAAATTAAGTTTGAAAGCTAATAATGATTACTATTTAATGGGAGATACCTTTAGTTTTGATGGTGTAACAACAAGTATGTCTCATACATACAAATTAACAATTTGGGTAAATGAAGATTATGAAAAAAGTTTAGATTATACAAGTAGTAATAATGAACAAACAACAACAATTGGTGGAGAAACATTTAATTTTAAAATAAATGTTGCAACAGGTGTTATACCAAAAAATTTAGATGAAAGTGGAGCAAATAAACCAGAGTTAGCAACAAATATGATACCAGTATATTATGATGAAAGTGCAGAAGCATGGAAAAAAGCAGATGAAGTAAATAAGGAAGAAGAAAATAAGTGGTATGATTATAATAGTAAAATGTGGGCTAATGCAGTAACAGTAACAGAAACAAATAGAGATACTTATATGAAAGCAAGCGCAGGAACAGCAATATCTATGGATGATATAAATACAATGTGGGTGTGGATACCAAGATTTAGTGCAACAGGTGATACAGCAAATTATAATGGAGGAACTCAAAGTGCTCCTGGAGCATTTGATATAACATTTGTTGATAATAAAACAAGTGCTCATGATGCGTTTACATTTGGAACACAAAACTTAAATGGATTTTGGGTAGGCAAATTTGAAACAAGTCATGAAACATTATCAAGTAGTACAACAAAAAATAATTTAGGCTGTACAAGTGATACCTGTAGTAATGCAAGTGGAATAGAAATATTACCAAATAAATTATCATTAAGATATAATAATGTAAGTAATTTCTTTTATGCAAGTTTAAGTATGAGTCAAACAGGAAATAGTTTTGGGTTTGATAAAACAAAGGATACAACGCTTGATACCCATATGATGAAAAATAATGAATGGGGAGCAGTAGCATATCTAACTCAAAGTATCTATGGAAGATGTACATCATCAACAAGTTGTACTGAAGTTGGAATAAATAATAGTAGCAGTTATATAACTGGAACTGGAGCGCCTGCAGGTAGTAGTAGTTCAGTAACAAATGGTACCTACGAAACTGCTTTAGGAAAAGATGCATCAACAACAGGAAATATTTATGGAGTATATGATATGAGTGGAGGATCTTTTGAATATGTAATGGGAGTATATACAGATGGAACACAAAACTGGTCTGGAAAAAGTTCAACATCAAATTCAGGATTTAGTGGATGCCTAGGAAGTAGTTGTAGTAGTACATATGATGGAGTAGCATATCCAGATTCTAAATATTATAATAGTTATACAAATACGGGAACATCTAGTTCTCCAATAACAAATTATACAAGTTCTATGCAACATGCACTTACGGAAACAAAAAACTGGTTTGGTGATTACGCGTACTTCGTAGTTGGCGATAGCCCTTGGTTCGGGCGTGGCGGTAACTGCTACGATGGTTCTTACTCGGGCGTTTTCTACTATTACTACGACAATGGTAGCAGTGACGGCCTCGTTGCTTCCCGTTCTGTTTTGGCCAAATAGAACATAAGTTCTATTTGGACGAACACTTGACAACTGAGCCAAAAAATTTACGGTTAGTAAATTTTTTGCACCTTTGAGGTGTATATTCTAAACATAATTAAAGCTAGTATAGTGATGAATATCCTGAAAATTACCAGTAAAAGATTATGAAAAAAGGGGTTATTTGGGAAAAATTAATATTTTTTTTGGTATTACAGTCGAAATAGCAGTACTTTCAGTGTTCAAGATGCTTCTAGATTCTACTTAATAATTAGTTAAAAACTTACGTTTAAAATATATTTATGAATAAATCATATTTTTTGAGTTTTTTTTAAAAAACATGTCAATAATTTAGGAAAATGTCTCAAATTTTTTTAAACATTAACGGGAAAATATTCTCGTTTTTGTTTGTAATTATATAACTTATTC
>JAQXMG010000097.1 GCA_029012525.1 bacterium | reverse complement strand
TATGTAAACTGTTTTACAAATATCAGATAAAGATAAAGCATTTACAAGCGCAGTATTTCCTCCTCCTACTACAGCAACATCTTTGTCTTTATAAAAAGCACCATCACAAGCTACACAAAAGTGAATTCCATTGCCAATTAAGTTTTCTTCATTTGGCAATTTAAGAAGTCTATATCTTGCTCCAGTTGAAATTATAATTGTTTTTGTTTCATAAGTATTATAGTCAGTTACTACCTTTTTAATTTTGTCAGTAGTAATACTTTTTACTTCTTCTATTTCAAGTGGTATATCTAAATTTACTAATTGATCATAAATATTAGATATAAGTTCTGGTCCCGAAATACTTACAAAACCAGGATAGTTAGAAACCATTAAGGAAGAAGAAATCTGTCCTCCAATGGTTTCTTTTTCTAAAACTAAAACTTTTTTACCTGCTCTTTTTAGATAAATTGCTGCAGTCATTCCAGAAATTCCAGCACCAATTATTATACAATCATACATAAACTACTTTTTTAAATCCTCAATATATTTTTTGATGTTTGACAAATTTTTGATATTACATCTCTCACCATTTTTTATAACAACCAAAGTTGGAGCTTCTTTTACTTCACATTCTTTTGTCAAATCAACATTTTCTTCAGCGTCAATAAATGTATATTTTACATTTGCTTTATCTAACAGACTTTTTGCCACTTTACAATTTGGACAAGTTTTTGTACCAAATAACATTACTGCATCTTTACATTTTTTTTCATGATTACAATTTAAATCATATTCTTTTCTCATTTCAAATTCTTTTGTTTTACCAGCATTCCAGTTTTTAATTGGACGATAATAACCAGTTATTCTACTGTAAACTTCTGTTTCTTCACCACATTTTGGACATTTGTAAACTTCTCCAGTTATATAGCCATGATTTTTACACACAGAATAAGTTGGAGATAATGTATAGTATGGAAGTTTATAATTTTCTGCTATTTTTCTAACTAATGATGCTGCACTTTTCCAATCATCTAGTCTTTCTCCTAAAAAGGCATGGAATACTGTACCTGATGTATAAAGAGTTTGTAATTCATCTTCAATATCTAAAGCTTCAAAAATATCATCAGTATATCCAACAGGTAAATGGGAACTATTAGTATAATATGGTGTTTCATCATCTGATGCTGTTATAATATCTGGATATTTTTCTTTATCTTTTTTAGCCAAACGGTATGAAGTTGATTCAGCAGGAGTTGCTTCAAGATTGTAAAGATCACCATATTCTTCCTGATAATCAGATAATTTTTCTCTCATATAATTTAAAACTTCTTTAGTGAACTTTTGAGCTTTTTCTTCTGTTAAATCTTCTTTAATCCATTTAGCATTTAAACACGCTTCATTCATACCAACAAGACCAATTGTTGAAAAGTGATTGTTAAATGTTCCAAGATATCTTTTAGTATAAGGATATAATCCTTCATCTAAAAGTTTTGAAATAACGTTTCTTTTTATTTTCAAACTACGAGCTGCAATATTCATAATTTTTTCTAGTCTTTCATAGAAATCTTTTTCATCTTTAGCAAGATATGCTATTCTTGGAATATTAATTGTAACAACACCTACTGAACCTGTACTTTCTCCACTTCCAAAGTATCCACCTGATTTTTTTCTTAATTCTCTTAAGTCAAGTCTTAATCTACAACACATACTTCTAACATCACTTGGTTCCATATCAGAATTGATATAATTTGAAAAGTATGGTGTACCATATTTGGCAGTCATTTCAAATAATAATTTGTTATTTTCTGTTTCACTCCAATCGAAATCTTTTGTTATAGAATAAGTAGGAATTGGATATTGGAAACCTCTACCATTAGCATCTCCTTCGATCATTATTTCAATAAATGCTTTATTTACCATATCCATTTCTTTTTGACAATCTTTGTATTTAAAATCTACTTCTTTTCCACCAATAATACAATTTAGTTCGCTTAAATCGTTTGGAACAACCCAATCAAGAGTTATATTGGTAAATGGTGCTTGGGTTCCCCATCTGCTTGGAGTATTTACACCATAAACAAATGATTGAATTGATTGCTTTACTTGTTCATAAGTTAAATTATCAATTTTTACAAATGGTGCAAGATAAGTATCAAATGATGAGAAAGCTTGCGCTCCAGCCCATTCGTTTTGCATGATTCCTAAGAAATTTACCATTTGGTTGCATAAAGTTGATAAATGTTTTGCAGGAGCACTTGTAATTTTTCCCGGAACTCCTCCAAGTCCTTCTTTTATAAGTTGTTTAAGACTCCATCCCGCACAATATCCTGAAAGCATTGATAAATCATGAATATGCATACTACAATCACGATGAGCATTAGCTATTTCTTCATCATAAATTTCACTTAACCAGTAATTAGCAGTTATAGCACCACTATTACTTAAAATAAGTCCACCAATTGAATAAGTTACAGTTGAATTTTCCTTAACTCTCCAATCTGTTACATTAACATAACTATTAACAACTTCTTTATAATCTAACATAGTTGATTTCATATTACGCATTTTATCGTGTAACTTACGATATAAAATATAAGCTTTAGCAACTTTATCATAGCCTGCTTTTATTAGTGTTTTTTCTACTGCATCTTGAATATCTTCAACATTAACGATGTTATCTTCTACCTTAGAAGAAAATTCTGCAGTTACCTTTAAAGCTAGAAAATCAATTATGTTATCATCATACTTAACCTCTTCTGCCTCAAATGCTTTTTTAATTGCGTTACTTATTTTTTCAATATCAAATTGAACAATTTTTCCATTTCTTTTTCTTACCTTATACATATTTTTTTACTTCCCTTCTTTTAACGTATTTTTATTTTTCTATTTTCTAATACATGAGTATTAATTTCCTCTAATTCTTCATTTGTAAATCCATGCAAACTTTTATCTAGAACATTGCTACTATTTTTAAAATTTTGTAAATAATACGGTGTATCACTTTTAAAATAACTTGTTATTTCTATAATATCATCTATCGTATGATATTCTTTTATAATAGTAGTTCTAAATTCATGACATACATCACTTTCTTCAAGTCTTTTTATACTTTCTAAAATATTGTCTGTATTTAATATTTTACCTGCGACTATGTGGTATTTTTCAAAGGTGTGTTTTATATCCATTGCAACATAATCAAGTAAGTTTTCATCAATTAATTCTTTTAACACATTTGGATTATATCCATTAGTATCAAGTTTTACTTTATAACCTAATTTTCTTATTTTTTTAATAAACTCTTTTAAATCTTTTTGAACTGTTGGTTCTCCTCCCGTTATAACTACTCCATCTAAAATTCCTTGTCTTTTAATTAAATAATCAAAAATATATTCTTCACTTATTTCATCTTCATGATCTATTCCAATTAAAGTAGAATTTTGACAGAATGGGCATCTAAAATTACAACCTTTAGTGAAAATTATACATGCTACATGATTTGGAAAATCAAGTAATGTTGTTTTTTGAAGTCCACCAATTATCATGATTTATTATCTCCTAAACTTATATAACCAATATCATAATTTAACACTTCATTTAAAAGTTTAACATTATTTATAATACATGTATTTCCACCTGTTAAATATTTTTGATATTTACTTACTTCATTTAAATCTTTTGGTGTTTTACAAATTGATAATTCATCATAAATGTTTTTATTTGTAATTTTATTTATAACTCCATAAAGTGCTTTATCAATTTCTATAAAATGTAGTGATGCATGTTTATAATTAATTGATGTAAGTGTAAAATTAAGTTTGGTATCTTCAACATAACTATTTATTTTACTATTTAAATATTTTAGGATTTTTTCTACCACTTTATATGGATTATCTTTATCTATTACTAAGGAACATTCCATTAGACCAATTAGATTTATATTTAAAGTTCCATTTTTTATTACTTTTCTTATTTTTTGTCCACTTTCAAGTTTTTCATCATCTAGGATATTTTCTTTAAATAATACTTTATAATTATCAAGTTTTTTATCTCCAATAATTTCAAAAATTTGTAAGGTTTCATTTTTTGCAAGTTCTAAGACTTCATCTAGTTCTTTATAAAATAAGTCATTTAATTTTTTATATTTAAGCCCAAGTCTTGCCATATTAATTGATGTTTTACATACAATCATTTTTCCTAAAGACGAATTATCATCTATATCAAATACTCTTTCCCCTTTTGAAAAATATGATATATTCCCATTTTTATTTAAAGAAAAATTTGTATTTGAAATATTTATATTTTTATTTACTTCAACAAGTTCTTTTACTTCAGTTGGAATTATCTTATCTACTTTATATATAATTGGAACATTTTCTAAACGTTTAATTTCTTTTAAAGTATCTAAAATAATATTTCTTATAAATATTCCATCACTTGTATTATCTAATCCTAATGATAAAGAATATTTATTATTGTTTGATAAATAAGTTTCATTTAAATTTATTAATAACTCTTTTATTATTTTAGAAAAATCTTGTTTTGTTTCTTTTTCACTATCAAGTGATGCTTGTAAAATTATTTTTTTTACTTGTTCATTTATAAAATAATCATTTAAGTAATCTTCACAAGATTTTATTTCTATTTGTTTATTTATTAAATCACTTATTTTTTTTATATTTATAAATTCAGAAAATCCATAAAGATTAAAATAGTTTTCTATGTTTTTTATTAACTTTTCTTTATATAATTTTAACAAATATTTTTTTAACAAAGTATCAATATCACTTATTCCAACTTCACCATTTACTTCTTTTTTAACATTTAAAAGTTCATTAATTAATTTTGTATAACTAAAGTCATCTTTAAATTGTTTTTCTAAAATTAAATTAGTATTTGATAGATATCCTAAATTAAAATATGGAATATCGTGAATATATATTTTTCCTTCTTCATATGCTTTTAAATATTTATTATCTATAACAAATGATTTTGTATATTCTTCTGATATTGTTTTTCCAAAATCATATAATGCTTCTTCCGGATTTATTTTAGAAAAGTCAAATGATGTATTTATCTTTTCAACAACTTTAACAAATTTATGTTCTTTTTTAGTTGAAAAAGCTTTTCTTGATTCATTTCTTTTTGATCTATAACTACAAAAAGCATTATATACATCAAAATATTTTTTTTCTTTTAATATTAATTCTATTATATCTTGGATATCTTCAATATTTATTGTTTTTCTATCTTTATAATTTTCACTTATATAATTTAATACTTCTTGATATACTTTATTTATTTCTTTTTCATTATAAATGTTTCCAACATCATTAAAGGCATATTTTATTGCAATACCTATTTTTGAATCATTAAAACTTACCCTTTGTCCACTACGTTTAACAACAGTGAGGTCATTAAATAAATTGTTATTCATAAATACCTCCCTTCATATTTTGCTATGGTCTAATCATAACAAAATATGAAAATAAAAACAATGTTTTTTTTGTATGTTTTTTATTTTTTCGTTTTTAATGTAAATTTGATTTTTTTATTTTTTTTACAAAAAAACATTATAGTCTTGTTTATCAATGCTTTTTGTTAATAAGTCTTAATTTGTTCGCTTTACAAAGTATAAAAAAACAATTGTCGTAAAGTTTAGTAATTATTTTATATTTGTTTTTTTGTAAAAAAAATAAATTTTTAGAAATTTGAAAAAAATTAAATTTTGGATTATAATATTAACCAAGAGTTGATGTGTTATGAAAAAAATTGAAATTTTATCTCCTGCGGGAAATATGGAATGTTTAAAAGCCGCTATTGAAGCTGGATGTGATGCTGTTTATTTAGGTGGAAAATTATTTGGAGCACGAGCTTTTTCTGATAACTTTACAAATGAAGAAATTGTTGATGCTATAAAGTATGCCCATCTTTACGGTGTAAAAGTATATGTTACAGTTAATACTATAATTTATGAACGTGAAGTTGATACTTTTTTAGAATATGTAGATTTTTTATATAAAAATAATGTTGATGCTTTAATTATTCAAGATATTGGTATGATGGATGTAATAAGAAAAACATACCCAAAATTGGAATTACATGCTTCAACTCAAATGCATATTCATAATTTAGAGGGTGTTAAACTTATTGAAAGTTTAGGATTAAAAAGAGTTGTATTAGCAAGAGAAACTGATATTGATACAATAAAAAAAATCAAAGATAATACAAAAATTGAAATAGAAGTATTTGTTCATGGTGCTTTATGTGTAAGTTACTCTGGTCAATGTTTACTTTCTAGTTTAATTGGAAATAGAAGTGGTAACAGAGGCAGTTGTGTGGGATCATGTAGACTTAAATATGATTTAATTAAAGATAATAAAAAATTAAATACTGATAATTATCTTTTAAGTATGAAAGATTTAAATAGTTTAGAAAACATAGATAAATTAATTGATGCTGGAATTGATAGTTTTAAAATAGAAGGCAGAATGAAATCAAAAGAATATGTTTATATGGTAACAAAACTATATCGCGAAGCTGTTGATTCTTATTTAAAAGATAAAAAAGTTATGATAGATCATGATAAACTCAAAAAGTTAAAAACAATTTTTAATCGTTGTTATACTAAAGGATTTTTGTTTAATGAAGAAAATAACAATATTACTAATTCATTTAGGCCAAATCATTTAGGCATAGAAATAGGAACTGTTATTAATTATAAAAATAATTTTGTTGAAGTAAAGCTTTCTGATAATTTAAGTATTAACGATGGGATAAGATTTGTTTTAAATGATTATGGCTTTATTGTAACTAGTATGTTCAGTAATAAAAAAAGAATAGAAAGTGCTTGTGTTAATGATATAGTTTCTATCCCTTGCAATAAGAAAATATCAATTAATTCTAAGGTTGTTAAAACAACAGATTATAATTTAAATAAAGAAATAGATAATATTATTAACAAAGGTGAAAGAAAAGTTTTTATAACAGGAAAACTAACAGCAAAACTTAATGAAACTTTAACTTTAGAACTAGATGATGGCAAAAATAAGGTTAAAGTTGTTGGTAATATAGTTAGTAATGCTATAAATAGTCCTACTAGTAACGAAAGAATTAAAAAGCAAATATCAAGACTTGGTAATACTATTTATGAGTTTAAAAATCTTGAATGTAAAAGTGATGATGATATTTTTATCCAAGTAAAAGAACTTAATGATATTAAAAATAAAGCTATAGATATTCTTAATGAAAAAAGATTATATAAATATGAATATATTAAAAAAAATTATAATATTTCTTTGCCTGATTTTAAGAAAGAACAAAATGTTAATTATTATATAAAAACTAAAAAACAATATGAACTAATTAAAGATAAAGATATTAAATATATTTATATGGATAAAACTTTGTATGATGAAATTGATGATGACAGAAAAGTATTAAAATTAGAACGAGTTATTAACAATTATGAAGAATATAATAATCATTTATTAGTTGGAGAAATGGGTAGTTTGAAATATAGAGATATCGATACAGATTTTTCATTTAATGTTGTAAATTCTTATAGCGTTGCTTTTTTACATAGTATTGGTGTAAAAAAAATAACTTTGTCCTATGAACTAACAAAGACACAGATTAGTATGATAATTGATTCTTATCATGAAAGATATAAAAAACATCCCAATTTGGAGGTTATTGTTTATGGATATGAAGAAGCAATGATATGTAAATTTGATCTTAATAAATTGTATAATACAAATAATTGTTATTTAGTTGACAGATTTAACAATAAATTTAGAGTAGAAGAAACTAATAATCTTATGAAAATATATAATTATAAACCAAGGAATTTAGAAAAAGACGATTATTTTAAAATCGGTATAAATAATGTTAGATATAATTATTTAGATGAAAACATAGAAAAATGACTTAATAATTGAAGCAAACACACTCTGGACAATTTAATAAAAAATGTTTTTAAACTAAAATAGCACCTCAAAAGTGAGGTGCTATTTTATAGTAAAAAAGGACAAAAATTTAATTATTAAAAAATATTTTGACGGTTATAATTCTTTCTTTGGTTAAAGAATATTACATATCAAGTACAACAATAGATGCATAGATTCTAAAATATAAAAAAAAAGAATATATAATATTTAAACAAAAAGAAGTATATTTCTACACTCCCATTAGTTTATTTATCTAAACCAAATATTTAGTAAATACTTAAATTAACAAAATTTAATTTATTAATCTACTGAATCATAAGTCAATTTAATGTCTCCAAATGCTACTTCAAAATCTCCGTCAGCTCTTGATGCACTACTATTATATTCTATAGTTACAACAACTTCTTCATAGGCATCAATTCCTAATAAATGATTTGTAATACTATCCTTAGAACCAGTATATGTATCATTTCCAACTTTTAAAGATACACTAATTCCAGTACAAGCTGCATCTACCATTGTAGCATCGGTTCCGACACCAGCAGTACATACTTTTGTAGCTGTTTCACCGCTTACATTAGAATATGTAACATTATTCAAATATGCTTTATATTTACCAGCATTGTGAGCATAGAAACTATATGTTACTTTTTGTCCAGGTTCTGTAAAATTTGCTTTTAAACCAGCAATTGTAGGAGAATCTGAATTGTCAATAGTTGCATCTTCAGCAGTTGCTGAGTTAGTTCCAACACCACTTACAGTACCATCTAACTCACTAGTATTTGAAGTTGAAAAGTTTACATCAAAATCATTTGGATTTGGTGAAACTGTTGCATTAGATTTAATTGTTAGGTTATTTGAAAATGCAGCAAACCCTATTGATAAACCAACAATTGCAATACATAAAGCAACAATTGCAATAATCTTTGCACTACGATCTCTTTCCATTTTTTCCTCCTTTCATTGAAATAGTAATAATATATATATCATCTATTTCTATTATAAATAAATTATATCATAAAAATTGTTTTTATAAAATAATTTTTATTCTATTTTTTTAAATCACTATTTTTTAAAGTATATACAATAAAGTTATTATCATTATTAATATAAAAATAACATTTTTGATGAGGTGTTACTTCATAGTAGAATATCGCATTATGAATATTATCTTTAGCATCTAGTAATTCATAAAAACTGTCAACTTCTATTGTATTATTTTCTTTAAAATTTGGCATTGTATTTACATTTACTATTAATCTGTCATATTGTCTCAATATTTTTCTTAACATTTTATCATAAGAATTCATTTTAGAATTTAACTGCATTGTTTTTGTTGTAAGGTATATAAATACTGTTAAAGCAAGACCTAAAAATAGTAAAGCAAGTATTAAAAATCTTATATCATCAATTTTATAATGATTTAAAGATACCACAACATTTTTATTTTTATATTCTAATGATTCTGCTTTTAGATTAATAGTTTTTTCAGATAATGGAATTATTAAATTAATTTTTTCATCACAGTTAATGTCTGAATTACTAACTAGTGTCCCATCAATTCTTCTATGAAGTTCTAAGCTTACTATCAAATTGCTTTCAGTATCAACTCCATATGATGCTTCAAAATTATTTGCAATTGCATTATAATAGCCATAATTAATATCTACTGTTTCATTAATTATATACTCTTTTTCATTTTTTATAGGAAAAATTTTTTCTTCAGACAAATCATATCTTTCTATGTAAAATAGTGAATTGTTTTTTGGATTTCTTATTTCTAAATCAGCTACTATTTTATAATAATATTCACCATTTAATTCTGTATCAGAAATAAATTTATAATTATAATTTATCGAAATGTAATTAATTAAATTAGCTATATAGCTCATATCTTTATCAAGATAATTTTGTTTATAATAATCGTTATCTTTTAAGTATATTTTATAATTAGGACTACCAGATTCTTCATAAATTACATTTTGCTCTTTTTGAATAATAATTGATTTTTCAAAGCATAAAAATGATAAAATAATAAATAAAATAAATGTTAAAATTAAATTGATTTCCTTTAAACAATATTTTTTCGCATTTGTTTTTTTCATGTTTTCCTCCTATATTTCACTAAACCAAACAGTAGGATACCCTATGTATGGAATTTTAAATTTTACTATACCAATTATATTTTCTTTTTTTATTAAATAATCATCTTCATCTTTATTTGCATCGCCT
>JAQXMG010000096.1 GCA_029012525.1 bacterium | reverse complement strand
ATAATATTCCAATGCAAGTATTAAACTATTTAACGCCTATAGAAATGAGAAACAAATTATTAAATTCATAAAAAAACAACTCAGTTATCACTAAGTCATTTTTCTTAATATTTTTGTTTCACATCATTGACTAATATACATTTAGTGTTTTTTATATTTTTTTTAGTAAAAACCATTTGCATCCATAAGCACAATAATCCTTAATGTAATTATCTAAATACTTAATATCATTTATTTCTTTTGCATTTTTATTATCGCTTTTATAAAAACCCTTATACCTTACTCTACCATAAGAAAAATCACCTAAAATATAATCAAAACAAGAAAAATAATCAGTGATTTTTTCTTCTACCAAAGATTTATCAAAAGAATTAAATAAATCTTTTTCCACTACATATTTTATATTATTCAATACAACTTCCACTAAATAATCACCCAAAAAAATTATATAATTTTATTGCATTTTATTCAAGTGGAATTTTGTAAATTCCCGAATTTTTCGAAATTGTTCCACTATAATACTCAGGGATCTTTCCGGTTATAATCTTATATGATATAGGAAGATCATTGGAAACAACTATATCTTTAGAGTTAATAGGAAGAATTATTTTAGCTCTAACTTCAATATTTATACTAATTTCTATTAAACTATTATTAATTCCATAATCACTCAACTTGGTATTAACATTAGTTAAAACTGAACTTATTAATTTAATTTTAATAGGAATATTTGGACCAAGATGATTTAAAAAAGGATTATTAAATATTATTCCAAAAGGTATCTTTAGAATTTCTTTTTCTTCAATGTCTTTTAATTCAGTCTGAATTTTTAATGTTATTTCATCTAGTAATTCATTAACTACAGATAGATTATAATCTATCATTTCTATTTCATTTTCATTGTTTCTTGTTATACGATATAAATTATCAAATGATATTTTATCAAAATCCTCGCTTGATGAAGATGAGTTTATTATTGATGAAATCACTTTTGTTGATTCTATTTCGGCATAATTTAAGAAAAAATCTGAAATATATGATATCGGTTTTCTTATAATAATAAAAAAAGTTAAACTAATAATAAGAATAATAAATATTAATCTCTTTAATCTATTAAAATAACTTTTTCTTTTTTTCAATTTCATATATGTCATACTAAATAGTATTTAAATCTATCAATAAAAATGTTAAATTACGTAAAAATATTTTAACAATAAATATGCTCCTGCACCTATAATTAGTATTATCAAAATAATAGTTATTATCATCATAGTTTTGTTACTTTTAGAAGTACTAAAAAGTTCAGTATCCATTGTAGTATCTATAATAGTTTTTTGCAGTTCTTTTTCTTCTTTTTCTAAAGGTGGAGCTATAATTGAAACATTACCTGTTTCTTTTTCGAAAATTTCTTTTTTCAATGTATCATCACGTAAATCTGCAAATAATTCTTCATTGGTATCTATTTTTTCTTTTTTAGGATAAACTTCGTCAACAATTTTCTTTAGTTCTTCTTCTTTTAAATCATTACTTTCTAATTTTTCGATATTTTGTAAATCAAGTTTAGTTAAAATATTATATTCAGTGTTTAACAGTCTCTTTTTTGATTCTTCTTCATGTAATTCCTCTTTTGCTTTTTTTAATATCTCATCAATATCATAGATTCTTTCTTCTTTTTCTTTAACTATGACAGATGATTTTTCTTCTTTAGAAATAGGTATTATACCTTCTAAATCATGATATTTTTTGTAATCTTCTCTTGTTTTAATTTTTCTATCAGAATTATTTATCTCAAATATATTAGATGAATTTAAATCAACATAACCAACATCAATACGATCTATTTCCTCATATAAATTTTTATTTTTTATAGTCCTGGACGTTGGATTATTACCATTTTCATATTTTTCCATTCTACTATTCATAACAAATCACCTATTTTCTACTTAAGTATAACATATTTTTAAAAAAAACAATAGTAATTATTTTCTCTATCTGATATAATTTTATAAGGAGGAAGTTATGAAAGCAAAAGTAGTAGAAAATTTATGTATTGGGTGTGGTGCTTGTGCTTCTTTAGTGCCTGATATGTTTGAACTTCAAGATGATGGTGTTGCTTGTTGCAAGAAAAACGTAGTTGATGAAACTCTAGAAGAAGATGTAAAAACAGCTGCAGATAATTGTCCAACTGGCGCTATAAACCTTGAAGAAGAATAAAAAAAAGGAATTAACTTTCCTTTTTTTTGTGAGCTAAACTATACAAAATTTTTACTTCTTTAAGTGTTAAGTTTCTATATTCACCAGATTTTAACCCTTCAAGAGTAAGAAAGGCATACTTTTCCCTCTTTAATTTTAAAACATCGTAGCCTAAACTATTAAACATTTTCTTTACTTGATGATTTTTTCCTTCGTGAATCGTTATTTCAACTTTTGAAGAGTTACTTTTTTTATCGTATGATTTGATTTTTACTTTACAAGGACTAGATTTAAATCCATCAATATTAATACCTTTTTCCATTACTTTTAAATCAGAAACTTTAAATAAACCTGTTACTTTAGCCAAGTATGTTTTTTCAATTTTATTTGAGGGATGAGTTAAAATATTTGATAAATTACCATCATTGGTAAGTATTATAAGACCAGTTGTATCATAATCAAGTCTGCCAACTGGATAAATTCTTTCTTTAGTATCTATCAAATCCACAACAGTTTTTCGATTTTTTTCATCTTTTGTCGATGAAATTACTCCACGTGGTTTATTTAAAAGATAATAATAAAAACATTTATTATTTTGATTTATTACTTCACCATTTATTGTAATTATATCATTATTAGATACTTTGTATCCTAATTCATCAATTTTTTTTCCATTAACATGTACTTTACCTTGTTTTATAAGTTCTTCTGCTTTTCTTCTTGATGTATATCCAGAACTTGCTATTATTTTTTGAATTCGTTCCATAACCAATCACCTTTTTATAAATTATAATTGATTATTCAAAAAAAGGCAATATTGATTTAAAAAACTCTATTATTTTATTAAAAAAACCACTTTGTTCTTCTTTTAAAATATAAATAGTATTAGAATCAATTATTTCATCGTCAAGACTTACAATTACTTTACCTAAATTGTTGTCTTTTTTATCTTCTAAATTGACTTTGATATCAAGTCTATTATACTCATCTTCAGTTAAAGTATAATAAAAATCATGATCAAGATAAGTATTAGTATTATTATCTATGTAAAAATTATCTTTATCCAATACTTTATATTTTTTATAATTACTAAAAACATATTCATATTTTTGTTCATGGAAATCATAGAGATAAGAATTTTTATCAATGGTTGCAATACATAAATTAATATTATTATATGAGGCACTTGATACCAAGATTCTACCAGCATCTGGTGTATATCCTGTTTTACCACCAGTTGCATATTCATAATTAAATAAAAGTTCATTTCTATTTTTCCAAGAATAAGCTTTTAAAGATGAAGTGGTATTATAATATTTTGTCCCTACTATAGTTTTAAAAATAGGATATTTATAAACATAAGAATATAAAAAACATAAATCATAAACTGTGGAATAATTTTTTGTTTCATCATCAAGTCCATTAGGATTTTCATAGATTGTATTTTTCATGCCTAATTGTTTGGCTTTTTCATTCATATCACTGACAAATTTTTCTTCGCTTCCTGATACAAATTTTGCAATAGCAACTGATGCATCATTACCACTTCTAAGCATAAGACCATATACTAAATCTAAAAGAAGAATCTCTTCATTTTTTTCGATATAAATATTTGAACCATACATTGTCAAAACTTCATCGCCTATTTTTACAATTTCTTCTAACCTATTAGATTCTATAGCAAGAAGTGCTGTCATTATTTTTGTAGTTGATGCAATTAGTGATTGCTCATCACTATTGTTAGAATATAATACTCTATTATTATCCATATCCATAACAATACTAGAGGCTAAAACCTGATTAGAAAAAATAAAAAAAGAAATTAAAGAAAATAAAAATTTTTTCATAAAACTTCACCACTAATAAATATTATTTCAAAAAAAAGAAATAATTCTAAATTTAATTATTTCTTTTTAATAAGCATATAATCCATGAATTTTTTGTCTAGTATCTTCGCTTATGTCTTGTAACACCCAAGTTTTGTCAACTTTTTTAAGATAAAAATCAATTGTATATTTTACTCTTTCATTATAAGTTTTTAGTTGTTCTAACCTGTAATCAATATATTTTGATTCAACTATATTTCCATTTTCATCTTTAAATTCATTTGGTGCTGTTTGGTAATAAACATCACTCGCTTGGTTTGCCTTATAGTAATCATAAACTTCAATTTCAACAGTTACAGTTGCAGAATCACCATTTATTACTTCATCTTTTACTTCATAAGTTAAATTTTGATATTGACGTTTTAAAACATCCTTGTAATTGTTTTTTTGCTCTGCGCTCATCATTGTATCAAGATTTATCGTATCATCTAATTGGGTTAATACTTCATCATTCAAAGTTTTATAATTGTTTAAATAATTTTCTACTTTTTTAGTAGGAGTATTATCCATAGTACAACCAGATAATAAAACAATTGATATTACTAAACATAAGCTTAATAAAAACTTTTTCATATAAAAATTCCTCCCATTTATATAATGGAAAGAATTGTTTTTTTTATACATCATTTAAATTTTATTATTTTTTTGATACATAATATACATTGCAATTACTAATCCTAATAATAAAGAGCCAATTGCTACTCCAACTATTACCATAATATTTTTTTTATTTTCTTGTTTTTGTTCTTCATTTTGCTTTATTTCATCTACTGTTGTATCAAGTTTAAGTTTTATATTTTTATTAAGACTACTTTTTGTTATATTCCAAGTATAAGTATTATCATTAACACTGTCAGCATTATGTTCTAAAACTTTATATCCTGTTGTAACATTAATATTTATGTTATTAATTATATTGTATTTTTGAAAACAATTAAAATTATTAGCAGAAATAGTCAAGATATTGTTATTATATGTGATATTTTGATTATCATAGCAAAATGAAAGAGCATAATCAAAATCATAATTGTTTACATTATAATTGATATTTGCATTTAAGGGATTTGATTTTTTGTTTCCTATTATTGTAAAGTATCCTAAAAACTCGCTATCATTTTCCTCATTTAATACTAAATCTTCTAAAGTTTTAGCGACTGTTTCTTTTGTTATTTCATTATTATTCATTGATATTGAAACATTTTGAATAATCATTTCGTCCTTTATAGAAACATCAAAATTAGAAGTACATCCGGTTAAAGAGAAAACTGAAATCAAAAATATTGAATATATTATTTTTTTCATTAGCAATCTTCTCCTTCTTCAATTATATCAATGTAACCCATAAAACCTTTTTTACTTGCAAGATAATCTTTTGTATATACATAGTTTCCACAAGTTTTTGACGTATATCCATTACATTCATAAACATAAACATTATTACCTTCAACTTTAGTTACAGCCATAACATGCCCATAAGGATTACCATTAGAATCTTTTGCGTTACTGTAAGATGATACCCAAACTAATCCTGCAGATGGTTCATCACTTGTTTTAAACCCACTAGTTCCAAGAGCAGCATTATTATTCCAATAATCTATTGCATTTCCTTTAATACTTTGAAATTTATTCCAAGTATCACTATCAGCACCCATTAAAAAGCTTTCATAATAATCATGAACACCTGCAGCACATTGCTTATCTTGTCCATAATAAGTTGGTTTTGCTTCATATCCACATATGCTTCCAACATAAGTTCCTAGTCCTTCTTTGAATATATATTCTCCTTCATTATTTTTAATTCCAATAGTACCTTTGAATCTATATTCTTTCGGTGTAATTTCCTCTTCCTCGTCACAATAATTAAATACTTCATCTTTTTCATCATCTATGATAATTGGTTTTTCACATTCCCATTTTATAATTTTATCAATTGGGGTTGCAAACTCTCCACTACTTAAGACAGGATCGCAACCAATTGATGAATCTTCAATATTGAAAAATCTATTTGGACTTTCTGCGACATAACCTTCATCTGGATTATCATAGTTTTTATTTGCTTGTGTTTCATAATGCAAGTGAAAATCACAAGAAGCACTTCTATATCCAGTATCGCTAACATATCCTATAACCTCACCTTTTTGTACAGATGTATTAACTTTTAATTTTGAAACTAAGGATTCAAAAGCACTCTCACTTGAACCACATGTCCAAATATAAGTATAGGTCCCATCTTCATTTTGCTTACAATTATTATCACATCTATCATATTTTCCTGCTTCACAAGAAGCTTTTAATTCTTTCTCTTCTTCTAAACTACAAAGATGAGCATAATAAGTACGATATTTTTTGTCGTCTTTTTCTTTCGGATCATCTATTTTTATATATATTCCATATTCTTCATCTTTTCCACCTTCAATTGTATAATTGGTTTCAGCAACAGTTCCATCATGTGTAGCAAGAACTTCGGCACCTTTAGAGTCATATGATATGTCTATCCCCTTATGATCATCAGGAGAATTATTCCAAATTCTCCATCCATAAAATGATGTTACTTCTCCTGGATTAGAACTAGTTGTTGGGGAATACATATTGCAATACCAACCACCATATTTTCTACCACTAAAAATACTGCTTGTCGATATGGCAAAAAAAATCAGTAGAAAAAGAACTATAATGATAATCCCAAGTATAATTGCAATATAAGGATGTTTAATAATAAATAAAATAAATCTAGCAAAATTTCCTCCTGCACTTTTCAAATTAGCAACAACTGGACTATCTTCTTCTGTTGGTGCATCTTCTCCTTGCATGTTACGTGCTGTATTTTTTGCGCCTTGTCCCATTTTGTTTAAAGCGCCAAGGCCCAAATTTTTTCCAATATTTCCAGGTTTAAGTTTATCTTTTAAAGAATTACCAGATGAATCATTTGAATTATCATTAGTATTATTATTTTTGTTTGATGAGGTATCCTCATTTTTACTTTTATTATCATTTGATTTTTTATCATTATTTTCTTTTGAATCTTCATTTGAAACAGGTTTTTGATTTTTATTTTTCATATTTTGTTTCAAATTATTTTCGTCATTTTTATCATTATTTTCTTTATTTCCAGATGTTAAACCACTATTATTTTGTGGAGGCAAACTGTTAGTTTCTCTAGGAACGTTAGAAGATGATGAATCAGGTTGAGGAATATTATTAGAACCACTTACATTATTTGAAGAACTTCCAGTTGTGGTATTAACATCAGCTTCATTAACATTTACACTATTTTTATTATAATTGCTTTTTCCTGTACCAAATCCTGGAAAACTATAAGATGAGTTTTGCTCTTCATATCCGTTACTTTCTTCTTCAAAATCATTTTCATCCATATTTTTTACCTCCTTAAGTTTCATACAACACTATAATATCATAATTTTTAGTAAAAAAAAAGACAAAAAGTTTTGCTTATCATCTAGCATAAAATATACAAACATTTTAAACATTAATTAGTATTTTTTTCATATATTTTTACTATGAAAATTAATTTTAAAGAAAAGTTTATTAAATCAACCATTATTTTAGTTGTCGGAGGACTTCTTACTAAAGTTTTAGGGATGGTAATTAGAATTATTACAACTAGAACTGTTGGAGTTGTTGGAACAGGTCTTTACATGCTCATTAATCCTACCTTTAATTTGTTTATAACAATAGCAAGTTTATCTCTACCAACCGCTATATCAAAACTTGTTGCTGAAGATGTAAGAAATAATAAAAAAATAGTTCTTGGAATAATTCCAATTGCTTTAATATTTGATTTTTTGCTAATAATTATAATTTTTATTTCCGCAAATTTTATTGCAGGTAATCTCTTACAAAATGAAAACTTATTTTACCCAATTTTAGCAATTGCTATTACTCTTCCTTTTATTACAACTTCAAGTATTTTAAGAGGATATTTTTTTGGCAAACAAAAAATGTTTCCTCATGTTTTATCAAATATTGTAGAGCAAATCGTAAGAATTATTTTAATTACTTTAATAACTCCTTATTTGTTAGAAAAAAGTTTAATCTTTGCCGTTTCTTTTCTTGTTTTAACTAATGTTGTAAGTGAAATTGCTTCAATTTTAGTATTCTTATTCTTTATTCCTAAAAACTTAACTATTAAAAAAGAATACATAAAACCAGATACTACTTATATAAAAGATATTTTCGCAATAAGTATTCCCACAACTTTAAGCAGATTAATATCAAGTATTAGTTTGTTTTTGGAACCGATTATTTTAACGTTTGTGTTTTTTAAACTAGGATATGACAATAACTATATAACCTATGAATATGGAATAATAACAGGATACGTTTTTCCAATTATTATGATGCCAAACTTTTTAACTGGTGCAATATCTAGTGCTCTTTTACCAGACATTACCAGAAATTATACTAAAAAAAATATTAAGGAAGTTAAAAGAAGAATCAAACAATCACTTTTATACTCTGTTTTAATTGGTTTGCCATTTTGTATATTTCTATTTTTATTCCCCGAGTTTTCTCTTAATTTAATTTATAAAACAACTATAGGCGCAAACTATCTAAGACTTGCTGCAATATTGTTTTTCATTTCCTATATTTTAGGACCATTAAGTAGTATCTTACAAACAATTAATAAATCAAAAACAATTTTTACATCAAGCCTTATTGGTTCAATTATAAAAATCAGTTTACTATTTTTATTATCATATCTTGATATTGGTATGTATCCTATTATAATTTCTTATTTTGTAAGTTTTTTGTATATAACAATCCATCAATATAAAGTTATGAAAAAAGTATTATAGGTTATATCGTTTTAAAATAGTTCTTAATCTTTTTATTCTAATTTCTTTTATTGCTTCAATTAAACTATTGTCATTATTTAAAAGCATTTTTTTACCATCATAATTTACTTTTATTATTTCAAAAAAGTAATTACAACTATAATTAAATAAAATAGTAATAAGAGATAAAATAATATTAATAAAAATAGATATATTATTTGTCAAAGATAACACTATTACAACAATATTTAAAATAATACTTAAAAAATCAGTTGTTGTAAATTGATTTAAATACTTGTTATGATTTATTTTTAAATAAAAAACTATTAAAACAAGATTTAACAAAAGTTTTATAATAATCATAAATATCACCTAAATATATAATGAAATAAATAATAATTTATTATGCAAAAACATATATTTAATTAGGTGAAGAATTTATGGAGAGTTTAAAAAAATATCTTATAGCACTTGGTTTTACTTTAGGAACAATTATTATTTTTACTTTAATTATTTCTATTCTTAATTATTTTGAGTTATTAAGTGATTCAGTAATAAATATCTTAAAACTGGTAATTACTGCAATATCTCCTTTAATCGGAGGATTCTACATTGGTAAAAATGCATCGCGAAAAGGATATCAAAGTGGTATCAAATTTGGACTTGTTTTTGCTTTATTATGTTTTATTTTAGCACTTATATTTAGAATGCTTTCATGGCAATTTATGTTATTTGCTATTTTGATTATTGTATTTAGTATGTTAGGTTCAATGTTTGGTATAAATAGAAAAGCTGCATAGTGATGTGAACCCTGTTTAGGAGATACAAATAAAAAAGCAGTATATTAAAAAGAGAAAATTATTTTTCTCTTTTTGTGTAAGTTTTTCTCTTTTTCTTAACTTTTGACTTTAATCTTGTTGTATTGTAAAATAATATCCATTCTTCTACAAGTTGA
>JAQXMG010000095.1 GCA_029012525.1 bacterium | reverse complement strand
TGAGCTATTGTTGATACATCGTTAAATGTTCCTTCAAAGTTTAATAAAACATAAGGAAGTGTATCATAACTGCCCCAAGAATAAGCTCCAGTTTGTTTATTTCTATTATGGTATACATCTATACAATTACTATTAATTATTTCCGTTAAATCTTTAATATAATTATCACCAAGTGGCGCTAAAGCTTTTTTTACAATTTCAATAGCAGATTCAAATGTATACTTTTTATCATGATAAACAAGTGGTACATAGATATCATACATGTGAAGTTCATCTAAATTTAAAACTTTTTTTCTTAATTTTATATATTTATAAGATACATCAATTCTTTGATTTACTTTTTTTATCAATCTATCATAAATTGCTTCGTCAATATTTTCTTGATATAAATACATATGTAAAGGAGATTTATAACCTCTTTCATTTGAAATAAAGAAGTTTGTTTTTATATTGCCATAAAGTACACTGGCAAAAGTATTTTTATAATCATTATATGTTTCATAAAAATTATGAAAAGCTTTTTCTCTTATTTCTCTGTTATAATCTTTTAAATAAACTGTATAATTACTTTGATTTAAAGGATAAGTCTTACCATCAACAGTAAAATCTTTAAATTTAACATCAACAGCATCTAATGTTTCATAAATATCAGTTGGATTATTAAATACTTCCCCAAGACGTGCCATCATACTTTCTTTTTCAGCACTTAAAATATATGGTTTTTCATGGAATACATCATCTAATACAAATTTATATTCCTTTAATTTATCATTTTCTTCAATATATTTATCGATAATTTTTTTGTCTTGTTTTAAAAGTTCTGGTGTAAAAAATGATAACTTAGATGCAATATCATCATTTAGTTTATCTATCTTACTAACTGTAATTTTAGATCTTGAAAGTGCCATATCTTCATGGTATTTCATATTAGAATACACTACTAATTTATCAAGAGTTCTTGATATTTTATAGTAAGTAGTTATAGCATCATATAAAGTATTACTATCATTACATAAAATACCTTTATATTTTAGTAAATTATTACATTCTTCTTTTACATAAGCTATATCTTTTTCTATTTCTTCTTCATTTTTATAGATTTTTTCTAGATTCCATTTATAGTTATCTTTGATATCACATCTTAATTTTTCTTCCATATATCTTTCTCCTTTTTATTAAAATTTATGCAAGAAGTCCTTTTTATTTTAAGGACTTCTTGTTTTATAGTATATTATTTTTCAGTAAATTCAGCATCTTTTACGTCGTCTTGTTTATCTTTTTCTTCATTTGGTGTTTCTGCTTGAGCATTTTGATTAGCAGCATTTGCTTGTTCATAAACTTTAGCTGCTAAAGAATATGCTACTTCTTTTAAACTTTCTGATTTTGCTTTAATATCACTAACATTTTTAGCTGCAATAGCTTCATTTAATTCTTTAATTTTTGTTTCTGCTTCTTCTTTTTGTTTTGAATCAACTTTATCTCCTAAGTCTTTAATTGCTTTTTCTGTTTGGAATATTAGTTGTTCAGCATCATTTATAGCATCAGCTTCTTCTTTTTTCTTGTTATCAGCTTCACGATTTGCTTCTGCTTCTTTAACCATTTTATCTATTTCATCATCAGATAGAGTTGTATTTGATGTAATAGTAATTTTTTGTTCTTTGTTTGTTCCAAGATCTTTTGCTGTAACGTTTACTATACCATTAGCATCGATATCAAATTTAACTTCAATTTGTGGTATTCCTCTTGGTGCTGGTGGTATATCAGAAAGTTGGAATCTACCAAGTGTCTTATTATCATAAGCCATTGGACGTTCACCTTGTAAAACATGGATATCTACAGCTGGTTGATTATCAGCTGCTGTTGAAAATACTTGAGATTTACTTGTTGGAATTGTTGTATTTCTTGGAATTAATACTGTCATAACATTGCCAAGAGTTTCAATACCAAGTGATAATGGTGTTACATCAAGTAAGACGATATCATTAACATCACCTGTTAAAACTCCACCTTGAATAGCAGCTCCCATAGCAACAACTTCATCTGGATTAACACTTCTATTTGGTTCTTTACCAAGTTCTTTCTTTACAAGTTCTTGAACCATAGGAATACGAGTTGATCCACCTACTAAAATAACTTGATCGATATCTTCTTTTTTTAGTCCAGCATCTTTTAAAGCATTATTTACTGGAACAGTTGTTGATTCAACTAAATCACTTATTAAGCTTTCAAATTTAGCACGAGTAAGTGTTGTATCTAAGTGAAGTGGTCCATTTTCTCCTTGAGTTATAAATGGACATGAAATTTGAGTTGTTGTTACTCCACTTAAATCTTTTTTAGCTTTTTCAGCTGCTTCTTTTAATCTTTGCATTGCAAGTTTATCAGTAGATAAATCAATACCATTAGCTTTTTTGAATTCATCAACTAAGTAATTAATAATACGTTCATCAAAGTCATCTCCACCTAGTTTATTGTTACCTGCAGTAGATTTAACTTCAAAGACACCTTCACCAAGTTCTAGAATAGAAACATCAAATGTTCCACCACCAAGGTCATATACTAAAATTGTTTGCATTTTATCTTGTTTATCAAGACCGTATGCTAATGCTGCTGCGGTTGGTTCATTAATTATTCTTTCAACTTCTAATCCTGCAATTTTACCTGCATTTTTAGTAGCTTGTCTTTGTGAATCATTAAAGTATGCTGGAACAGTAATTACTGCTTTTGAAACTTTTTCTCCTAAATAATTTTCAGCTGTTTGCTTTAAATTAGAAATAATCATTGCACTTATTTCTTCTGGAGTATATTTTTTACCTTCAAGTTCTACTTTTTCTTTTGTACCCATTAATCTTTTAATACTTCTTACAGTATTTGGGTTTGTTTCAGCTTGACGTTTTGCAGGATCACCTACAATTGTCTCACCATTTTTCTTACATACTATTGAAGGAGTAGTTCTATTTCCTTCTGGATTTGGGATTACTTTAGCTTCCCCTGCTTCTAAGACTGCTACACAACTATTTGTTGTACCTAAGTCTATACCTATTATTTTACTCATTTTTATCATTTCCTTCCTTATTTTCATTATTTTCTTTTGTTTCTTGTTTTACATTATCAAGTTTATTTATTTTAACAGATGCACTTCTTAGAAGTTTGTCATTATATGTATATCCTTTTTGTAAAACATCTAAGACAACTTCATCATCATAATTAGGATCATTATCCATAAATACTGATGTTTCAAAGTTTGCATCAAATACTTTGCCTAGACAATCAACTTCACTAACCCCGAATTTTTCTAAAATTTGTTTCATATGACTATAAATCAGTTTAAAACCACTTAAGAATTTTGAAACCTCATCATTTAAATTATTATTATCTAAATTAATTGCTCTTTCAAAATTATCCATCACTGGTAATAATTCTTTTAACAAATCTTCATTACAATACTTAAGCATTAGTGAAACTTCATCATCTTTTCTTTTTCTATAATTGATAAGTTCTGCTTTGCTTCTTAAAGTTTCATTTTCAAGATTACTTTTTTGTTCTTCCAAAAGATTTATCTTTTGTTCAAGAAGTTTTATTTGTTCTTCATACTTTTTACTTTTCTTATTTTTTTTCACTTCAACTTCTTCATTTTTATTTTCTTCCATAAAATGCTCCTTTTAAATCTGGATGAATATCATTTATAATGTTTTTAATTTCATCATTTTCATCCATTCTTCTATATATTTCTTGTTCCATTAATGATTTTATATAATCAATTAAATTATCTTTTAAGCTTGGATATACTATTAATGTTTTTAAATATGGTTTTTCTATATTTTGATTTTCTTTAATAGCAATTATTAAATCAAGATAATCAAATCTTTGTACCATATATTTTTTATCAATTTTTTCAATATGTCTTTTGATAAAAGAATCAATAAACTTAATTGCTTTATCTGGTAAATCCTTATCAAATACCAATAAAGCTTGATACGAATCATTAATATTACTATTTAACTTTATATTGTCATAAATAGTTGATAAAACAAGTAATCTTTCATCATCATTCATGATAGTCACCTTCAATATTTTCTTTTATATATTCAAGCATGTTAACAACTCGTTCATATTCCATTCTTTTTGGACCAATTATAGCAATTGTTCCTTCTTCATTTCCTGCTTTGTACTTAGTTTTAATCACAGTTACATCATCATCTACTTTTGATTCTTTTCCAATATATATATTTATGTTATTATCATGCTCTTCAATACTTTCTAAGGTATCTTTATTTTCTAACTTACTATATATTTTTTTTATCTTTTCAAGATTACTAAACTCAGGTTGATTTAACATATTAGCTTTACCCATAAATGAAACGTTTTTGTTTGTAAAATCTTTAAACACATCATAAAATGCATTATAAATGGCATCATGTTGTTTTACATATTGATTAATGATAGGCTTTATTTCAAATTCAAGTTTACTATTTATTTCATCAATTGGGGTTCCAATAAGAAGTTTATTTATAAGCTCAACTGTTTTTTGAACCTCATCAAGTGAGATATCAGATACATCTATTTGTTTATGAGCCACGCAACCTTTATCTGTTATAACTATTGCTAAAACTTGATTAGTATTAAGTGGTAAAACTTCAACTTGCTTTAGATAATTATCATTTGATGATGAACCTAAAACAACGGATGTATAATCAGTTATTTCTGATATTATTTCCAAACTTTTTTTAATACATTCATTTATTGCTAAACTTTTGTTACTAAAAATAAGTTGTAATTTTAAAATATCATCAGAATTCATTTCGCTAGGATTCATTAAATTATCAACATAATATCTATAACCTTTTTCACTTGGCATTCTACCAGATGAAATATGAGTTTTTTCCAAAAAACCAAGTTCCTCAAGTTCAGCCATTTCATTTCTAACTGTTGCACTAGAACAATTAACTACTTTACAAATATGTTTTGATCCAACTGGATTAGCAGTTTTTACATATTCTTTTACAATCAGGGTTAGTATTTTTTCTTGTCTTGCAGTAAGCATATTATACCTCCTGGCACTATATAACCTCAAGTGCTAATTACATTATATTATTATATGTTAGCACTTGTCAATAGTATACTGCTAATTTTTTTAAAATTTTATACTATTACTATAACACTTTTTATAGTAATGGAATAAACTACATAGAAAAAGGAGTTTTTATGATAGAATTTTTTATTAATCAAAATCATGTAATTCAAGCTTTAATTGCTACTTTATTTACTTGGTTTATTACTTGTCTTGGGGCATCTTTTGTTTTTTTCTTTAAAAAAATCAATAAAAATGTAATGGATGCTATGCTTGGTTTTTCTGGTGGTGTTATGATTGCAGCTTCTTTTTGGTCTTTACTTAGTCCTGCAATTGAGCTTGCTAATAGTTTAAATTTAACAACCTGGCTTGTTGCATCATTTGGTTTTATAAGTGGAGGTATGCTTTTATTTATTGGAGATAAAGTATTTGATCATTTAACAAAAAAGAAATTAAATGATATTAATAATAGTTTAAAAAGAAGTCTAATGCTTATTTCATCAATAACCCTGCATAATATACCTGAAGGATTAGTTGTTGGAGTTGCTTTTGGATCCATTTTTTATAATTTAGAAGGTGCAACACTTTTATCGGCATCTCTTCTAGCTCTTGGAATTGGTATTCAAAACTTTCCTGAAGGAACTGCAGTTAGTTTACCTCTTAGAAGAGAAGGTTTTTCTAGAAAAAAAGCATTTTTTTACGGGCAATTAAGTGGTATAGTTGAACCAATTTCTGGTGTTATAGGTTGTCTTTTAGCTCTTAAAATAAGAATCATTTTACCTTTTTTACTTGCTTTTGCTGCTGGTGCCATGATATATGCTGTAGTTGTTGAAATAATACCAGAAAGTCAAACTAACAAAAAAAAGAACCTTATGGCTCTATTTACACTTATTGGTTTTTCAATAATGATGATACTTGATATAGCTTTAGGCTAGAATGGTAATTTCATTTTACCATTCATCAATTGTTTCATCATTTTTTTACTTTCATCAAATCTTTTTAATAAATTATTCACTTCTGTTACATTTCTTCCTGAACCTTTGGCTATTCTTTCTTTTCTTGATGCTTTTAAAATATCTGGATTTTTCCTTTCTTCAGGTGTCATTGATAAAATTATTGCTTCAACATGAGCAAGTTCTTTAGGATCAATTTTTACTTTATCAAGTCCTGCTTTTTTAGCACCAGGGAGTAATTTTAGAATATTTTCAAGTGAACCTAATTTTTTCATCTGCTTCATTTGCTCCAAAAAATCTTCTAAATCAAATTTACCACTTTTCATTTTTTTAAGTGATTTTTCTGCACTTTCTTCATCGATTACTTCGTTTGCTTTATCGACAATTGATAATATATCGCCCATTCCGATAATACGTGATGCCATACGATCTGGATAAAAATAATCTATTCCATCAAGTTTTTCAGATGTACCAATAAATTTAATTGGAACATTAGTTAAATGTCTAACTGATAGAGCAACACCACCTCTTGTATCGCCATCAAGTTTTGTTAAAATAACACCAGTTAAATCAATTGCTTCATTAAATCCTGTTATAACATTTATAGCATCTTGTCCCATCATAGCATCAATTACTAATAGTATTTCTTCTGGATTTACTTCTTTTTTTATGTTTTCTAATTCCATCATCAATTCTTCATCAATATGAAGACGTCCTGCAGTATCTATTAAAACATAATCATAGTTGTTTTCTTTAGCATATTCTATAGCATTTTTTGATATCTCAACTGGATTTTTTAAACCTTCAGAATAAACTTCAATATTTAATTCTTTTCCTATTTGTTTTAATTGATCTATAGCAGCAGGTCTATAAACATCACACGCTACTAAAAGTGGTTTTTTACTATGTTTTTTTCTTAATAAATTAGCAAGTTTGCCAATAGTTGTTGTTTTACCACTTCCTTGAAGTCCTACAAGCATAAGAATCGCAGGATTACCATTTAAATTAAGGGGAGTATTTTCTCCTCCTAAAAGTTTTTCTAGTTCATCACGAACAATACCAACAAACATTTCTCCTGGAGTTAAGCTTTTTTTAACTTCCTCTCCTAATGCTTTTTCTCTTACTGTACTTGTAAATTCTTTAACAACTTTGTAATTGACATCCGCTTCTAAAAGAGCAAGTCTTATTTCTCTCATCATTGGTTCTATATTTTCTTCAGTTATTTTGCCATAACCTTTGATATTTTTTATTGCATTTTGTAATCTATCACTTAAATTTTCAAACATATTAATCACCAAAAATTATTGTATCAAAATAGAAAAATAATTACAAGTTATATTAAAAATTCCCAAAAAAGTAAAAACTTTTCAAAAATTATTGATTTTTAAAAAGAAAAATGATAAGCTTAATTTGTATCAAATTTGCAGATGTGGTTCAATGGCTAGAACATGGCCTTGCCAAGGCTAGGATGCGGGTTCGATTCCCGTCATTTGCTCCAAATGAAATTGCACTCCCAAGTTGGAGTTTTTTTTATTTTAATAAAAACGTTAGATTATATATATTCTAACGTTTTAATATTTAAATTATTAATATTGTATTCATAATAATAAAATCTTTTTGATATATTTTCAAAAAAATTTTATCATTGTAACTTTTAGATTTTTAATTTTAATTTGTCACTATCATCTTTTAAATATAAGATTAAAATTCTTAAAGATTTATTTATTTCTTCCAATATCTTTACTCCTATGCCACTTTTTTGTGACAATTCAAAATTTGATATTTTACTAATATCATCAATAGTTTTAATATTTGCTCTTCGTAATGCATTAAAACTCCTATTTGATAAATTTAATATACTTATTGGCATTTTTTTAAATTTTCTGGTATTTCGGAAAACGATTCTTCTCTAAAGGACAATCCAATACTTTGTAAACAAATTTCTATTTCTTCTACTATTTTTGTTCCTACTTTATCTTTTTTAGATAGTTCAAGTTTAGTCATTTTAATAAGATCATTAATTGTTGTTATATTTTCTTTTTCTAATACATTTAAGGTTCTAGTTGATAAGTGTAATACCTCAATTGGTAATTTTTTTATCTTTTCAGATATTTCAGAAAATGATTCTTCTTTAAATGATAACCCTAAACTTTGTAAACAAGCTTCTATATTTTCTAAGTCATTTTTACCTATACCATTAAATCTACATAATTTCAATTTGGTAATTTTAGTAAGATCATCAATAGTCTTTATGTTTTCCTGTTGTAAAGCATTTTTACATCCATCTGATAAATTTAATACGTCAACTGTTGCATTACATGTTTCTCTTGATGACATTTCATTAAAAATAAAAATAAAATTATATAAGGATCTCTTAATTTCTTCTAGACCTTCTTTACCCAAACAATTTATTTCAGATAACTCTAAATTAGTTAATTTTGTAAGATCACTAATAGTTATTATATGTGCTCTTTTTAAAGTATTTAAACTTCTATTTGATAAATTTAGCATAGTAACTGGTAAATTATTAAATTTTTCTTCTAATCCTTTATTAAAAGAAAAACCTAAATCAATAATTTTTTCTTTTAGAATTTTGAATTTTTCATCATTATTTACTTTTTGTGATAACAATATTTCATTAATAGAAATAAGATCATTAATTGTTTTTAGTCCTATACTTTGAAAAAATTTTAAATCATTGACAGAAAGATTTAAAATAATAATTGAATCTGATAATAAAACTTTTTGATTTTTAATGTTATTTATTGATAAACCATTTCCAAAAATAATTTGATATGTTAAATAATATATTATTCTAGTTTTAAATTCATAAATTCTTTGTCTTGATAATTTTAAAATTTTTCCTACACTTTCATATGTCTGACAATTACCATTATCTAGTATTCCAAATAGTTTTCTTATAATAAAAGTTTGTTTTTCATCTAAAGTTTCAATTTTATCTTTTGCTATATCATATAACTCATCCACTAAAACATTAGTTAATTGTTTTATATATTCATTTAATTTATATAATTCTTCATCAGGTATTTCTTCTTTAAAAACTTTAAGTAAATATTGTTTTATATCTTCTTTTGTCATTTTTTTCATTTTAACTAACCCCCTTCGTTAAAGCTGATATATTATAACATAAAAATACAAATTTAGTCAATTTTTATTTATAGTTTTGTTTTAATTCATGATTGGTCTTTTTATTCATATAATTTACTAAAAGGATAAATTATGATACCAAACATTCCACCAAAACTTTTTTCTTTTAGTGCTGTTGCTGTTGGATATTTACTAATTGATGATGCTACTGCTAATGAACAAAATGCTATGGGTAATTGGCTTATGTTAGTAGCTCAGGTATTATCTACCAATGCTTTTTATCGTCAAGTAATGCAAGAAAGAGGATTTGAAAAAGTCGGATCAACCGAATCAAGTAAAAAAATAAATAATGGAAATAGAAACAAAGA
>JAQXMG010000094.1 GCA_029012525.1 bacterium | reverse complement strand
AAGGATATATTTTTAAAACTCCAGATGAATTAAAAATAGCAACAATTTCATCTTATAATTCTTTAGCAGAACAAGAATTAGTAAATGAAGAAAATTTTTCTAATTATTTTGGTAAAAGCTATTTAGATGAAACTAATGTTTCTTATCTTAATTCTTATGTTTTTTTAATAGTGGCGGGAATTTTATGTGATATTATTTCAATTTTTATAATAGTTTATTATTTTATTTTAGTTATTAACAATAGAAAGTTATTAAAAAAATTTGATAAAGAAAAGATAGAACAAGAGTTAAATAGCAAAAGAACAATTTATTTTGAAAAACTAAATTTATATTTAACTAGTAATTATATTGTAACTAAACATCTATACTTAAAAATAATTCCTTATAAAGATATAAAATGGATTTACAATGAAAAAAATAATTACAATGGAATATTAACAAATTATACTTTAGTAGTTTATTTAATAAATAATAAAAAGAAAAAAATTGTAACTTCAACTAACAAAGAAGATTTAATTTCAATAATTAAAAAAGTATCTAAAAAAAATAAAGAAGTTTTAGTTGGATACTCTAAAACTAATAAAAATAAGTATAAAAAATATATAAGATATGGAGAAAGATAGTATGAATGAAATATATGACATTGCGATAATAGGATTAGGTCCTGCTGGATCAACCGTCGCTAGATGTTTAAATAAAGATTATAAGATAATTGCTTTTGACAAAAAGGATGAAAAAGATATGAAATGCTGTGGAGGGCTTCTTTCTCCAGATGCTCAAAAACTTCTTGCTAAATTTGATCTTTGTTTGCCAACAGAAGTTTTAATAGATCCACAAATATTTTCAGTTAGAACAATTGATTTTTCAAATAAATTAGAAAGATATTATCAAAGATTTTATTTAAATATGGATCGGGGTAAATTTGATAGATGGCTAATTAGCTTGATAAAAAGTAATGTTAAAATTGAAAAAGCATTGTGTACTAAAGTTGTAAAACAAGATGATTTATATGAAGTTTATTATAAACAAAACAACAAAACATTAAAAATAAAAGCTAAGATAATTATTGATAGTGCTGGTGCTTTTTCATTAGTTAGAAGAACTTTTTATAATAATAAAAAAATAAAAAGATATACTTCAATTCAAGAATGGTATAAATGTAACTCTAATAGTTCTATTTATACATCTATTTTTGATAATAAACTAACCAATTCTTATTGTTGGACTATCTCAAAAAATGGTTATTTTATTGTAGGTGGAGCATTTAAAAGTAATAATGCTGTGGAAAGTTTTTCAAACTTAAAAACTAAGTTAAAAGATTATGGATATGACTTTGGTGATTTTACTAAAAGGGAAGGATGTTATGTTTATTTGCTAGATAGACTTAGTGGTATAGAAACTGGCAGTAACGGTATATATTTACTAGGGGAATCAGCTGGTTTTATAAGTCCAAGTTCTCTAGAAGGAATAAGCTATGCTATGGAAAGTGGTTATATTTTGGCTGATGTTTTAAATAAAAATATAAATGCAAAATCAAGTATTTATAAAAGAAAAACTTTAAAACTTAGAATTAAATTATTCATTAAAATGCTTAAAAGACCATTTATGTATAATAGATGTTTAAGATATTTAATTATGAAAAGTGGAATAGATTCGATAAAAAAATTAAAATAGAGGTATATTATGAAGAAGTTTTTAGGATTAACAATTGCATTCGTTATATTTTTTGTTATAGGAATAGCAAAAAACGAACTAATAAATGTGTTTAATGATAGTTATTCGCTACCTGTAGTTTCTTATGATATTAATGAAATACCTGATTATCAAGGAAAAGCTTTTGTTTATTTAAATGATAATAAACCTAATTTTACAGAAGAGGATTATAATAGTGATACTTTTGAAAGTTATAGTGATTTGGATTATTTAGGAAGATGTGGTATTGCTTTTGCTAATATTGATAGGTCTTTAATGCCAACTGAAGAAAGAGGAAGTATTGGAATGATCAAACCAAGTGGTTGGCATACAATAAAATATGATATAGTAAGTGGTAAATATTTATATAATAGATGTCATTTAATTGGATATCAATTAACAGGAGAAAACGCTAATGAAAAAAATTTAATAACATGTACAAGAGCTATGAATAGTGAAGTTATGTTAGATTTTGAAAATGAAGTTGCAGAATATATAAAAAATACTAACAATCATGTGTTATATAGAGTGACTCCTGTTTTTGAAAAAGAAAATTTATTAGCAACAGGTGTTATTATTGAAGTGTCTTCAGTTGAAGATAGAGGAAAAAGTTTGTCTTATAATGTATTTATTTACAATGTTCAAGATGGAATTGAAATAGATTATAAAACGGGAGAAAGCAAACTTATTAATAATTAAATCTAATAAGCCAAAAAAGATTTAAATTACTTATTATATGCTCTATTAAAATAGTAATAATAATAATTTTATAAAATCTTTATGTTCTATCATTCTATTATTTTAAAATAAGTAGTAAATTTATTATAAATATTGTATAATAGATAAAACTAATAAGAAAGTGGGGCGTTTATTATGTTTAATTTAGTATCAAAATTTACTCCTAGCGGAGATCAACCAGAAGCTATAGAAAAGTTAGCTGATGGTATTAAAACAGGTGAAAAATATCAAGTTTTACTTGGAGCAACAGGTACAGGTAAAACATTTACTATGGCAAATGTAATTAAAGAAGTTAATAAACCAACTTTGGTACTTGCTCATAATAAAACACTTGCAGGTCAACTTTATTCAGAATTAAAAGAACTTTTTCCTGATAATGCAGTTGAGTATTTTGTATCTTATTACGATTATTATCAACCAGAAGCATATGTTCCTCAAACTGATACATATATTGATAAAACAAGTTCTATAAATGATGAAATAGACGAATTAAGGCATGCCGCAACAAGTGCTCTTATATCAAGAAGAGATGTCATTGTTGTTGCTTCAGTTTCTTGTATTTACGGAATTGGCGAAAAAGATGAGTATAAAAAAAATATGTTAACAATTAGTGTTTCTACTAAGATAAAAAGAAATGATCTTTTAAATAAACTTGTTGAAATGCTTTATGAAAGAAATGATATTGATATGAAAAGGGGAACATTTAGAGTTCATGGCGATGTTGTTGAAATTGTTCCAACATCAGAACATTCAAAAGGTATTAGGGTAGAATTTTTTGGTGATGAAATAGACAGAATTAGCATATTTGATATTACAACTGGACACATTATTTCTTATCAAAAATCTATTTCAATATTTCCAGCAAGCCATTTCGTTACAAGTCCTGAAAATTTAGAAAGAGCAGTATTATCTATAAAAGAAGAACTAGATGAAAGATTAGAAGAGTTAAATAGTGCCAATAAATTGGTGGAAGCTCAAAGACTTGAACAAAGAACAAACTATGATCTTGAAATGATAAAAGAAACAGGTTTTTGCAGTGGAATTGAAAATTATTCAAGACATCTTGGTGGTAGAAAAAAAGGAGAAACTCCAACTACGTTAATTGATTTTTTTCCAGATGATTTTTTACTTTTTATTGATGAATCACATGTTACTTTGCCACAAGTTAGAGGAATGTATAATGGTGATAGAGCAAGAAAGCAGACTCTTGTTGATTATGGTTTTAGACTGCCTAGTGCTTTAGATAATAGACCTTTAAAATTTGATGAATTCGAAAAAAAAATAAATCAAGTAATATTTGTAAGTGCAACACCTGGTGATTATGAAATGGAACATTCTACAAATAAAGTTGATCAAATAATAAGACCAACTGGACTTTTAGATCCTACAGTAGAAGTAAGAAAAACTGAAGGGCAAATTGATGATTTAGTCGGTGAAATAAATACTAGAATTGAAAAGAATGAAAGAGTACTTATTACAACTCTTACTATAAGAATGGCTGAAGAATTAACATCATATTTAAAATCATTGAATATAAAAGTAGCATATTTACACAGTGAAGTTAAAACTCTTGATAGATTAAAAACAATAAGAGAACTTCGTCTTGGTACTTATGATTGTATCGTAGGAATAAATTTACTTCGTGAAGGACTTGATATTCCAGAAGTATCATTAATTGCAATACTTGATGCGGATAAAGAAGGTTTTTTAAGAAGTCACAGAAGTCTTATTCAAACTATAGGAAGATGTGCCAGAAATGCAAATGGACATGTTATCATGTATGCTGATAGTATAACAGAAAGCATGAAACTTGCTATGGATGAAACTGCAAGAAGAAGAAAAATTCAAGAAGAATATAATAATAAAAATGGTATAGTCCCAAAAACAATTATAAAAGAAATTCATGAAGTTATTTCAAATACAATAGAAGTGGATGATAAAGATAATAAAAAGAAAAATAAAAAAGTTCCAGATAAAGAAATTATTGAAGAGATTGAAAAAGAAATGAAACAAGCAGCCAAAGAGTTAAATTTCGAAAGAGCTATGGAACTTCGAGATATTTTATTTGAACTAAAAGCTGGTAATTAATAATTTAACATAAGTTTTTAAAAATCTTTATCAGCTTTTTCCTTGTTTTTAAAAATCAGATATGTTATTCTATATGTAGTAAATAAAGGAGGCCAAATGAGAAAGAAAAAGAAAAAGTTAAAAAGAAGTGTTAAAAGTTTTTTTTGTATTTGTATTTTTGTTGGTTTAACTTATTTATTATTTGAGGGTGTTAATTATTATATAACAATAAATAAAAATCTCACTCCAGTATTTAATCATGAAGAATACTTTTATGCGGAAGATTTTGGTATAAATGTAATAAAAAGTGAATATGATTTTGATAATGATGGCATAGATGATTATAGTGATATCTTACTTGGAGCTCAAAAAGAAAGAGATAATAATCCA
>JAQXMG010000093.1 GCA_029012525.1 bacterium | reverse complement strand
TGTAATCATGTTTTTAACATAATCGGCATGTCCTGGACAATCTACGTGAGCATAATGTCTCTTTTCAGTTTCATACTCAACGTGAGAAGTATTAATTGTAATACCTCTTTCTCTTTCTTCTGGAGCTTTATCGATATTAGCATAATCAACAAATTGTGCTCCACCTTTTGCAGCTAAAACCTTTGTAATAGCAGCAGTTAAAGTAGTTTTTCCATGGTCAACGTGACCAATTGTACCAACATTTACATGTGGTTTACTACGATTAAATTTTTCTTTTGCCATAAATTTTTCCTCCTTTTTTTATTTACAAATAATATTTTATCTAATAATTTTCAAAAATTCAACTATTAGATGGCATTTTTTTAATTATATTTTTAATTACCACTTTTTTTGATTATTTCTTCAGCAATTGATTTTGGAACTTCTTCATAGTGATCTGGGATCATTTGGAATGTTCCTCTTCCTTGAGTATTACTTCTTATACATGTTGCATAACCAAACATTTCTGATAATGGTACCATTGCACTAAATGCAATAGCGTTTCCTCTTGCTTCTTGTGAAAGTGGTTTACCACGACGAGAAGTAATATCTCCCATAACTGTACCAAAGAATTCTTCTGGAACAACAATATCAACTTTCATGATTGGTTCTAGAATAACTGGTTTACATTTATTTTTAGCTTCTTTTAAAGCCATACTTGCAGCAATCTTAAATGACATTTCGTTAGAGTCAACATCATGATAACTACCATCATGTAATGTTGCCTTAACATCTATCATAGGATATCCTGCTAAAATACCTGTTTTTAATGCATCTTGTAATCCTTTATCAACAACTGGAATATATTCTCTTGGAACAACTCCACCAACAACTGCATCAACAAATTCATAACCTTTATCTGGATTTGGTTCAAAATTAATCCATACATGTCCGTAGTTACCACGTCCACCAGATTGTTTAATGTATTTTCCTTCACAATCTCCTGCTTGAGTTATTGTTTCACGATAAGCAACTTGTGGTTTACCAACGTTAGCATCTACATTAAATTCTCTTCTCATACGATCTACTAAAACATCTAAGTGTAATTCACCGATACCAGCAATAATTGTTTGACCTGTTTCAGTATCTGTTCTTACTCTAAATGTTGGATCTTCTTCAGCAAGTTTTCCAAGTGCTATAGCCATTTTATCTTGATCTGCTTTTGATTTTGGTTCAATAGCAAGTTCAATAACTGGTTCTGGTGCTTCAATTGTTTCAAGAATAATTGGTTTTTTCTCGTCACATAAAGTATCACCAGTTGTTGTATTTTTAAGTCCTACTGCTGCAGCTATATCACCAGTAAATACTTCTTGAATTTCAGTTCTATCATTAGCATGCATTTGTAAGATACGACCAATTCTTTCCTTAGTATCCTTAGATGAATTTAAAACATAACTTCCACTTGTTAAATGTCCTGAATAAACTCTAAAGAATGTTAAACGTCCAACAAATGGATCTGTCATAACTTTAAATGCTAAAGCACTAAATGGTTCACTATCAGATACATGTCTTTGTTCAGCCTCACCCTTTAAATTTGTTCCATCAACTGATGGGATATCAAGTGGTGATGGTAAGTAATCAACTACTGCATCAAGTAAGAATTTAATACCTTTATTTCCTAAAGCAGTTCCACACATAACAGGGAAGAACTTAGCTTCCAAAACTCCAGTTCTAATTGCTTTTTTAAGCATATCAACAGGAATTTCTTCTCCTTCAAGATATTTTTCCATTAATGTATCATCAAATTCAGCAACAGCTTCTAAAAGTTCAGTGTGTTTTTCTTCTACTAAATCTTTTAAATCTGCTGGAATTTCAATTTCAGTTACATTTTCTTGTTCAGTTCCATCAAATTCATAAGCTTTTAATGTTACTAAATCAATAACACCTGTAAAGTAGTTTTCTGCACCAATTGGCCATTGAATAGGTTTAGCATTAACTGCAAAACGATTGTCAATTGTTTTTAATGTATAAACGAAATCAGCTCCCATTTTATCCATTTTATTTGCAAAAATAATTCTCGGAACTTTATATTCACTGGCTTGTCTCCATACTGTTTCAGTTTGAGGTTCAACACCAGCTTGAGCATCAAGTAAGGTTACAGCACCATCTAGAACTCTTAAACTTCTTTGAACTTCAACAGTAAAGTCTACGTGTCCTGGAGTATCTATGATATTGAAACGATATCCATTCCAATAAGCAGTTGTTGCTGCACTTGTAATAGTTATACCTCTTTCTTTTTCTTGTTCCATCCAATCCATTTGAGATTCACCATCGTGAGTTTCTCCAATTTTATGAATTTTATGAGTTAAGAATAATACACGTTCAGTTGTAGTTGTTTTTCCGGCATCAATATGTGCCATTATACCAAAATTTCTGGTTTTTTCTAAACTAGTTTGTCTTGCCATAAGCACCTACCTTAATTCCATCTATAATGTGCGAAAGCTTTATTAGCTTCTGCCATTCTGTGTGTATCTTCACGTTTTTTAACTGCTGCTCCAGTATTATTTGAAGCATCAATAATTTCATTCGCTAATTTTTCAGCCATACCATTACCACGGCCACTTTTAGCATATTGAGTTAACCATCTAAGTCCTAAAACTTGAGCTCTTTCTTTAGAAACTTCAATAGGTACTTGATAGTTTGAACCACCAACACGTTTTGCTTTTACTTCCATTGCTGGTTCAATATTTTCTAAAGCTTGGTTAAATACTTCCATTGCATCTTTTCCAGTTTTTTCTTTAACCATATTAAATGCATCATAAAGAATTTTTTCTGCTTTACCTTTTTTACCATCAATCATAAGACTATTAATTAACTTAGTAACAGTTTTTGATTTATAAATAGCATCAGGTAAAACATCTCTTTTAACTGCACGTCTTTTACGCATAATATTTTTCCTCCTTCGTTATATTTTATTTACCTTTTTTAGTTCCGTATTTACTACGAGCTTGTTTACGATCTTTTACTCCTTGAGTATCCATTGTTCCACGAACAATATGATATCTAACTCCGATTAAGTCTTTTACACGTCCACCACGAATTAATACAACGCTGTGTTCTTGTAAATTATGACCTTCTCCAGGAATATAACAATCAACTTCTTTACCATTAGAAAGTCTTACACGAGCATATTTTCTTAATGCTGAGTTTGGTTTCTTTGGTGTTTTAGTACCTACACGAATACATACTCCTCTTTTTTGAGGTGAAGCTGTTTCACTAGTAGTTTTTTCTAATGTATTTAATCTAATACCTAAAACTGGTGATTTACTCTTTCTAACTTTTTGTCCTCTTTTTTTTCTTAATAATTGTTGAATTGTTGGCATTTCATTCTCCTTTCTATACACATATCCAGGTGTATCATATGTTGCGATTTTAAATAGGTTTGAAATTTTTCAAACCCAAATAAATTCAAACACTAGTACTATATCACTTAGATTTTTAATTGTCAATAAATTTTTTCAAAAACCAAATATATTATATGTTTAATAATTAAAAAATATGATAATTTTTAATCATCATATTTTTATCTCGTTTTACTTTTATTTTTTTCAGCTATTAATTTAGCAACCATTTTAAAAGCATTGATTAAATACATATTGTTAATAACTTCTTGATTTTCATTTCCAATATAGACACTTAATTCTTGAAAATCATTAATATGTAATTTTTCTAATAAACTTTTAGCTGTTAAATCATTTTTTAAGCAATCTGTTGATACATCTTTTAATTGTATTCCAATACCTGCTTTTCTATCTTCAATAACTTCTTCTAAAAACTTATCTTTTATTGTACCATCTTTTATTAATTCATCTAAATCTTTAAAAGTTCTTATTTCATATTTTTCAAATAATTTCTCATATAAATCATTATTAATACTATCTACTAAAATATAATCTAAATCTAATAAATTAAATTTCTTTCTTTTTATCATGCTATCACCTCATTAATTTTTTTAAATTTTCTAATTTTTCACTTTCTTCTTTTAACTTTAGTCTATCATTTTCCACAATATTTTGTGGTGCTTTATTGACATAATTTTCATTATTTAAAAGATTTTTTCTTCTTTCAACTGAAGATTCTAATTTTTTTATTTGTTCATTTATTTCATCTAAATTAACTTGTTTTGCTTCCTCAAAATAAGTTATATCAATATATTGTGATTTATAATTATAAGTTTTTAAATCTTTATTTTCATTAATGATATTTTTTTCATCTATTCTTAAAGCAGTTTTATAAATATTTAAAAGTTCTTCACTAGTGCTTATTGAAACATAAGCATTTTTAGTAATGTTATTATTAGCTTTTAAATTTCTAATTGCAGTTATATCACAAATTACTTTATTTATTTTTTCCTCTTCTTCTTTAAATACTTCATTTTTATTATATGTAGGATATTTTGAAATCATAATACTTTCTTGTTCTTTTACTGGAAGCATTGAATAGATTTCTTCAGTTACAAAAGGAATAAATGGATGAAGGATTTTTAAAATATCTGTTAATACTTTAAGTAAAACACTTTTTGTTGTGTTATTATTCATTTTTGTTTTAGATAGTTCAATATAATTATCACAGAAATCATCCCAAACAAAATCATATATTACTTTAGATGCGTTGTTAAATTCGTATTTTTCCATGTATTTTGTTGTTTCTTTTATTGTTTTATTTAATCTTGTTAAAATCCATTTATCAACTATATCAATGTTATCAAGATTATAATCATCTTTATTAAAGTTATCTAAAGACATTAAAACAAAACGTGAAGCATTCCATAATTTATTTATAAAATTCCAACTTGATGCAACTTTGTCTTCATCAAATCTTAAATCCATGCCTGGCGCACTACTTGTTGACAAGAAGAATCTAAGTGAATCTGCTCCATATTTATTTATAATATCAATTGGATCTACCCCATTCCCTAGACTTTTACTCATCTTTCTACCTTGTTTATCACGAATTAAACCATGGATTAAACAAGTTTTAAATGGTACTTCTTTAGTTATTTCAAGTCCTTGGAAAATCATTCTCGCAACCCAAAAGAAAATAATATCATATGCTGTTACAAGTAAATCGTTAGGATAATATCTTTGTAAAGTTTTGGTATCATCTGGATATCCTAAAGTCGCAAATGGCCATAATGCACTTGAAAACCATGTGTCTAGTACATCATTATCTTGAATCCAACCTTCTTCTTTCGGAGCTTCTACTCCAACATATACCTCATCATCTTTATACCAAGCAGGAATTCTATGACCCCACCATAGTTGACGTGAAATACACCAATCATGGCAATCTTCCATCCAATGATTTAATATTTTTTCAAATCTTTTAGGAATAAAGTTAACTTTAGTATCTTTATTTTTTTGATTTTCTAAAACATTTTTAGATAACACATCCATTTTTACAAACCATTGTTTTGAAAGATATGGCTCAACCATAACATTAGTTCTTTCTGAATGACCTACACTATGAACTATTTCTTCAACTTTAATTAAAAGATTTTGTTCTTTTAATAAAGAAACTAATTTTTCACGGCATTCAAAACGATCTAGTCCTTTAAATACACCAGCATTTTCATTCATCGTACCATCTTCATTTAAAACATTTATTCTTTCTAAATTATGACGATTTCCTACTTCAAAATCATTAGGATCATGAGCTGGAGTAATTTTAACAACACCAGTTCCAAAATCTTTATCAGCATGAATATCTGCAATAACAGGTATTTTCCTATTTACAATTGGAAGTATTACGTTCTTACCAATATATTTTTGATATCTTTCATCTGCTTTATTTACTGCAACTGCTGTATCACCAAAAAGTGTTTCAGGACGAGTTGTGGCAACCTCTAAAAATTCATCAGAATCTTCAAGATAATATTTTATATGATAGAAAGCACCTTTAACATCTTTATAAATAACTTCTTCATTTGATAGAGCTGTTTTAGATACTGGATCCCAATTAATGATACGTTCTCCTCTATATATATATCCTTTATTATAATAATCTACGAATACTTTTTTTACAGCATTAGCAATTTTATCATCCAGAGTAAAAGTTTCTTTAGAATAATCAAGAGAAAGACCCATTTTTGCCCATTGACTTCTGATGTTTTTAGCATATTCATGCTTCCATTCCCAAGCTTTTTCTAAAAATTTTTCTCTTCCTAATTCATATTTATCAATGCCTTGTTCTTTTAATCTATTAACAACTTTTACTTCAGTTGCAATTGCTGCGTGATCCATTCCTGGAAGCCATAAACAATCAAAGTCATTCATTCTTTTATAACGAATAATTATATCTTGTAAAGCCGTATCCCAAGCATGTCCTAAATGAAGCTTCCCTGTAACATTTGGTGGAGGTAAAACAATACAAAATGGTTTTTTTGACTCATCTCCACTTTTAAAATAATCATTTTTTAACCAAAAACTATAAATATTTTCTTCTATACTAGGATTATATTTTTTATCTAGCATAATATCACTCCTTTAAAAAGTATATAAAAAGATTCCATCCTAAGGACGAAATCTTCGTGGTACCACCTTATTTCATAAGTTTACACTTACCTTAAATATTTAACGCATATTATACGAATTACAAAAAGTAATTAGCTAAAAAAGCAACATTCAATTACCATAAATACTAGTTTTCACCAATCACTAGCTCTCTATTAATTATAAGTAATTTACTCCTCTTTTTCTTGGCCTGTTGTTAAAATTATAAACTATTTTTTTATCTTTGTAAACTATTTTTTCTAACAAAATTAACACAATTTTCGTCTCTTTTTACTGGATACATTGAAACAATTTCTTTTGAATCTAACAAAGTAACAACCTTTAAATAATTTTCACCATTTGCACCTATATTATCATAAGGAATTAAATATTTGTCATTAAAAGAAAAATCACTTGTTTTGTATTCTTCAGTTAAATATTTTTTAACGTCGTTAAATGCTTTATAAACATCTATATTTTTATCAAATACAGTATTATCTTCTATATTTTGGTTTTCAATTATATTTTCAATTGCTAAATATGGATCATATGATATAACTTGTTTGTCTGACTAACTCAAAGGACGATTTAAATATGAATTTTTAACAAATATATTTAGTTCTTTAGAAATATGTAAAATCATTTTATAGTCAACTTCAATATTAAATCTTTTTGCAATTTCTAAATATTTTAATGACATATCATAATCCTTTTTCT
>JAQXMG010000092.1 GCA_029012525.1 bacterium | reverse complement strand
CATATCATATATATCGTTTGTAGTTTTTTTCAATAAAGAAAATTCTTTCTCAGTTATACCACCACACAAATCATTATAATGACTTTCAAAACTATATGCATGCATACTATCAATATATCTAACTAACTCTTCTTCTTTTTGGACAGTAGTTGGGAAACCACCATTTTCAAATAGTTTAGGTCTAAACGCTCTAATAAATCTATTAGATAATTTAATTTTCCCATCAATTTCTTTACTATTATAATCATCTATACTTAACATAAATAATTCCCCCTTATGCTATATTTTTTTAGTTTCTATTGAACTTTCAATTTATTATTGCTAAGATTGTAAATTCTATCCGATACTTTCTTTATAAATTCATCCTCATGTGAAACTATAATTAATGTCATGTTGTCATCCACAATTTCTTTAATAAGCTCCAATACGCTATCTTTCATTTCTTTATCCAGCGCACTTGTTGGCTCATCTAATAATATAATATCAGGCTTCATTAATAATGTTCTTGCAATAGCAACTCTTTGCTTTTGCCCCCCTGATAATTCATTTGGATACTTATCTTTTTTTTCAATTAAATCAACCTTTTTTAAAATATTTAATGCTTTACGAATACTCTCCTCTCGAGAATATTTTTTTATTTTAATTAATCCTATTATTAAATTATCTAACACAGTTAAATGTTGAAATAAATTATAATCTTGAAAAACCATTCCAATTTTCTGTCTCAATTCAACCGTTGATATTTCAGAAATATCGATACCTTTAAATTTAATTTTCCCATCATTAATATTTTCTAAACGATTTATGCATTTTAATAATGTACTTTTACCGCATCCACTTTTACCAGTTAAAGCAATTACATCGCCTTTTCTTATTTTTAAATTAACATTACTAAATACTAGATCACTACCATAATATTTTGTGACGTTCTCAAATTCTAATATAAATTCTTTTTTCATGATTTTTTCACCACCCTAGGATTAACTTTTTTATATATAAGATCCAATAGTTTACAAAAAACATAACAAATCACGAAATATATTAATGCAGTAAATATTAATGGAAAAAATGCTTCATATGTCCTGTTTCTAATAATATCACTTGCTTTAGTTAATTCCATTACAGATATATAACCAGCTATAGAAGTAGATTTTATTAATGAAACACTTTCATTTTTATAAACAGGTATAACATATGAAAGTACTTGAGGCAAAATTATATATTTAAATGTTTGAATTTTTGTAAATCCTAATGCATAAGCAGAATCAATTTGAGTTCTATTTATTGATAAAAATGCTCCTTTTATAATTTCACAAACATATGCAGAAAAATATATTGAAAATGCAATTACAGCAACAATTATAGGTTCAATGTTTATTGTTCCAAAAATCCCAAAATAGAAAGTCAATAGTAAAACCGTCACTGGAATTCCTTGCAAAAATCTTACAAACACCAACGATATTATATTTAAAATCTTAATTCTGGATTTATGCAATAAGAATAAAACAAATCCAAATAAAGTACCAATTATAATTGATAAAAATGAAATTAATAATGTTGATTTTAATCCATTTAAAAACAAAATATATCTTTTTTCATCAACTATTGTTCTATTAAAACTACTATGTATACTGCTAAAAAAATTTATTATAGTTTCTTTATTACAAATTATAACTAACACTAATATAAATAAAATAATTAAAACTTTTATCCATCTATTTTGATTTTTCATTTTTATCTCCTAGTTACAACAACTATTCCACCAGTATAATCAGGTTCAGAAAACAAAACAGATTTCTTTCTTTCTTCTGTTATAATAATAGAGCATCCTGAAACATCCACTTTACCAGATTTTAACGCTGGAATTATACCATCAAATGACATTTCTATAACTTCTAACTTATACCCCAATTCTTTACATATATAATTTATTACATCAATATCATATCCAACAATTTTATTATTTTTCATATATGCAAATGGTGCAGAACCTGATACAGTAGCAAATTTAATAGTTCCATTTGAATCATCATAATTATAAGTATCTAATTCTTTTTTACTTTCATCATTTCCCATCCATTTTTCTTCTATTTCTTGTAATTTACCATTTTGTTTCATTTCATTTAATACTATATTAATTTTATTTTGTAAATCTTGTTTTGCAGGGTTAATTGCAAATGCATAACTATCTTCAGTAAGTTTTTCATCTAATATTTTTAGATTACTATTTTCTTTTATTATTTCTTTTGCTAATGGTTCATCTGTTAAAAAACCATCTATTTTACCTGATTTCAATGCAGATATTTGATCACTATAACTATTATAATATAAAATATTAACGTTTATTATATTATTTTTTGCAATAGTGTCATACTCCGAACCTGTATACACACCAATTTTTTTATTATTTAAATCATCTTTAGTATTAATAATATTTAACTTGTTTGAACAACCTGCTGTCATCAATAAAATAAATGAAAAAATCAAAAAGCATTTTTTATAATTTTTTAACATATTTTTTACCTCCTATATCATTTGAAACCTCTATTTCAAATATATCATATATTTTTTGCATTTTTTGTAATGTATCAAACTCATTTTCACCTAAAACTTGAACCCAACCAGATGCATCATTTCCTACTCTTCTCTTCTTTTGATACTCACCAATTTTTGCGAATAATTCTCCACCAATAACTCCATCCATTTTCATTAATTTTTCTAATGGTGTTATTTGTTCAATTATTCCTTCTTTATTTGGTAGATATAAATCGCCTACACTAACAATTTTATCTTGATACTTTAAATCAACTTTTTTATGTATTGCAATATCTAATAATAAATTATAAATATCAATACCATATGAATAACTGTGATTTAAAGTTGCTTGACAACCAGGCAATCTCCATCCAAGTTCACTCGCCTTAATATTTCCATCATCACTAATAAAAACTTCTATAGTCATCGCACCATCTTTTAAATTCATACCAGATACTATTTTCTGAATAAATTCTTTAGGGACAAACTTAAAATATGATGGTATTTTAGGAACAGTCATATGACAGTTTAAATCATTTGAAATAGATGCCCATATAGTTGAATTTGGAATATAGGTAAGATATGAGTCTAATACTTGACCATTTTGTACTAAACTTTCTATAGACCATTCATGATCATAGCAAAAAACTTCAGCCATATATTTTCCGGGTACAATATCTAATTCTAAACTATCTATATCTTCTAGTGAATTTATCATATAAGTTTCAATACTGTTCATGCCTCTTCTAGGTTTAAAAATAATTCTCTTACTTCCATTATTTATAAAAAACTTTTTAAGTTTTTCTTTGCTATTAATTTCTTCAAAATCAACTGTATCTAAACCTATTTCTCGAAATCTCTTTTTCATATCAACTTTATCTCTTACCCAGCATATTTGCTCATCTGATAAAGCATATAGTCCTAATTTTCTTGCAAATTTATTAGAAAATTCCAAGTAATACTCTGAATCATTTAAAAAATAATCAATTTTAATATCATTATCCTCTAACCATTTACTAAATTTAGAAACTTCATCGTCGATATCATTATAGTAATCAATAACATAATTTAATATCTTTTTAGTCGATTCAAGATAACTTTCATTAAAAAATTTCATATTCTTATTTGTTCTTATTATTATAGGCATAATATCTTTTCTATTTAATAGTTCATGAGATAAATTTGATTCATACTCCTCGAAATATAATAATGTTTTCACCTTATCAACCCCTTTGTTTTTATCTTTATGTCGTCAGATATATCATTTTTTACTAAAATATCATTAATTCCACAATATATATATTTAAAATATTCAATATCATAATAATCAGATAAATTGTAAGATTTGATTTGATTTAAATATTCCAATTGTTTTTTTAAAGCTAAATATATCATCTCTTGTTTATTCTTAAAACCATCCAAATTATCATAATTACAAAAAACAATTTTTCCTGCCCAAATTTCTTTACAACGTTCATCTCTAATCCTACCAACCTCTGGACTTTCATAAATTCTTTTTTTTGAAAATTCATCAGGATATTCATGTGAAATACTTCTAAAATATAAAGCACCATCATAGGTTGAAAAGACTTTTTTTTCTTCAACTTTGTTTGAATCTAATATTCTTTGAAAATCATTGTTATCTATATATACCTTACCATCAAAAAGTCCCCTATCACATAATAAAATATTTGACTTTCCTTCTGACATGTATTCATTTAAAAATTGAATTTTAAACAATAAATTTTGAAAATCAAATGTAGATATATTTACACTTGGCATATATCCTAACTTTAAAAGATAATTAGCGGTTTCATCAACTATTTTTACCGAATAGTCTAGATCACTTAATTTTTTAGATAAAAACTCTATGGAATTTGTCTTTCCACCACAAGGTCCACCAGTTAAAACTATTTTATATGTTTTCATTGTATCTAACTCTCCTTTCGATTTTCTTTGCAAAAGTTTTTATAACATCTGATTTAACACTTGAATTATCAATATATTTTGTCAAAAGATCTGGATCAGCTAATTCTACTTCCATTATTTTTGCCTTTCCATTTACTAAAACCATATCAACTCTCATATACAAATAATCATTAAATTCTTTGATTTTTTCAACTGTTTTAGCAAGTTCTATAATATTATCTGGAACATCATCGACTAAATAAGGTCTTCTTTTTTCATGAAATATATTTGGAAATCTTAACATTGTATGAGTTAGTTTTCCTTCAATAAAAATACACGAGTATTCCCCATCATTTATCTCCGAAATAAATGGCTGGATCATTATTTTACAATCATTATTGCTATCTAGAATTTTATTATATATTTTTACTATATCTTCTTTTTGTATTGTATTTGGTATAGATATATCACTAGAACCATTTACTAAATAAGTATTTTCACCACTACCAGAAATTGTTGGTTTAATTACATATGAATCATCATCTAATATATCAAATATATTATTACTAAATAGTTTAGATTCTTTTATAAATATTGTATCTATGAAGTCAACGTTATTTTTTCTTAAAATATCAAATTGAATATTCTTCATAATATTATTAAGAATCATATCAACATTATTAGCTAAAGGAATATTATTGTTTTTAACATATAAAAGCCAGTTTTTAAATTGATTATAATAATTATGATATCCCCATACGGATTTTAAAATCAACAAATCATATTTTTCATCTAATGGCTGTTGCCACGATATTATTTTAGCATCTATTCCTAATTTGATTAATTCATTTTTCAAATTATTATCTTCTTCTAATTTGTCTATCCACTTATCACAAGATACAATTGCTACTTTTTTCATACTTATCTCAACTTTCTTAAGCATTTATTCATTGCACTAAAATGTTCAACTAAATCTTCCCTTGGTAATGCTGTAGTAACTCTTCCTATAAGTTGTTCTTCGTTTGGCCATGATATTGATTGTCCTAATATAAGCTTAATTTTTTCTTGTTCATATAAATATTTAAGCAATTCTTTTTCATCACTAATTATTCTCCCATTTTCTGCAACTTTATTTTTTAATTTTGTAAAATCTAACATTTCAAAAAATCCTGAATCTGGTAAAGTTCCTTTTACAAAGTCAACATTTGGTATTCCATCCAATATTTGATTTATGTTATAGTCAAAAGCATAAGTTCTTATATCGTTTTCAATTTGTTTTTTTAAATTATTATCCTCAATGAAATCTAATCCATTAATTAATGCCTTTAATAATTCTAAACGATATTTATATTCTTTAATAATAGGATTAAAATAGTTATCATATTCCTTTTTCCTTCTTTCAGATGTATTAAATGCACCAGCTAAAGCTCTTCCTTGTAATACTGGTGAAGAATCCATTGTTTGAAAAATCTTATTTCGTATTGCTCTAATTATTATCTCATTTGCAACTACCATACCAGATCTAATCGATGCTAAACCATAAGATTTTGATAAACCAGTTATTGTTATTGTATTATCAAAAAATTTTTCATAAGAAGCCATTGGCTTTGCTAAATTATACCTATCATAAGTTAGATCTCTATATATTAGATCATCTATAACAAATACACCTTTTGATAAACACGCATTCCCAATACCTTCAAGTATTTCTTTATTATTTTCATTCATTACTTTACCTAAAGGATTATGTGGATTTTCATTTAAAAAAGCAACAACTTTTGGTGTATAACCTAAAGATTCGCCATATTTAACTTTTAAGTTTAAATTAATATCATCTATCCTTTTAGATAATTTTTGTGGATTAACATACCAATTGTCTTCTTCAAATAATGGTAATATCTCAACAGTTGCTCCAGAAATACGTTCAGGAACAAAAGTAAATAAACCATAATTAGGACCTGTCATTAATATTACATCATGTGGCCTAGCGATAATACTTGAAATAATATTAAAAGCATGTGTTGAAGATACTGTAAAGATAATATTGTCTTCCGATAAATCATTACTGCTTTTAAATCCTTCTTGTTTTAGATATTCTAAAATTATTTTTCTTGATTCTTCATCACCAGCAGCCATAGGGTAATCTGAAAGTTCATCACTACTTATTATATTAATCAATGCTTCTTTACATAAAGGAAATGCAGCTGTTCTCATCGGACTACCACCACCAAGTGATCTTGATGATATATTTCTAATTTTTTCATTTTCAAGTGCATATAATTCATTCCCATATAATTCAAAAGCATCATAAATTTTACTTACTTCATTTGAAAATTGTCCATCAATTAAACTTTTACCTAAATTTGGTAAGCCTCTAACACGATGTTCCAAGTTTGGATTCTTTTCTATTATTCTTTTCAATGAATCTGGCATATTTTGCATACTATCCCACCTAACTATGAATATTATATAATAGTAAAGTGGAATTTAATCATTCAAATTTTCGATAGAATATATAGAAAAATCAAATAATAAAAGACTAATTAAATTAGTTAGTCTCTTTCATTAATGGTATTACATATTCTTCTATTCTTGGAATTAAAACCCATGCAATTTCACCATTTTCAATCATATTATATAATTCTTTTAAATCCACCCATTTAGCTTGAACGGCTGTATTATCAATAAAGCATATTTCGTTTAAATCAATATCTTTATTTACAATATAGGTTTCGTAAATATAATGATAAGGATCACGCAATTTTTTATCTATATTTTTCATATCAGAATCTGAGATTTTTATTCCTATCGTAGAATTAATAGTCTTAATACATTCATCAATAGGGCTTTCACCACTTAAAACGTTTCCATTTATACTACTCCAAAAACCAGGATAGTGAATATTATAATTTAAAGTATTTCGAATTAATAGCAATTGTTTTTTAGAGTTTAATATCCATGCATTTATAGAGTAGTGATACTTACCATCTGGTATTTCATCAGTATCATTTATAACAATTTCAGTATTATTAAATCTATCATCATATAAATCCCACTTACTCATTATAATTCCTCCTTATATTGTTTTTTTAATATTTTAATAAATTTATTTATGTTATCAATATTCTTACCATTTTTATAAACAATATATACATTATCATTAAACAATTGTTCTTTTACTTTAATTTCTTTTATATCTCCATTTGCTATTTCTTCTTTAAAAAACTCTCTATTAGCAAAACATAATCCTAAATTATTTTTTACTAATTCTTTAGATATTATACTATCATTAACTGAAATAATATTTTCAAATAAAATACCATTTTCATAACACATTTTTTGAAATTTACCATTTTTTTTATTTGGACACATTGATATTAATCTCGTATTTCCCAATTCTTTAATTGATTGAATTGATTCATAATTTTTTGATAGTTCTTTTCCTGAAACAAAAGTATTATTTAAAGTACATAACAAATCTTTATTATTAGTATTAATTAAATTAGTATAATCTTCATAATCAATTAACATATCATACTCATCTTCAAATTTTTTAACATCCAATTTAGAATATAATTTCATATTGATATGAATATTAGGATATGTATTAATAAATTCAACTATTGAATCTTTAAAAATAAAATCTGATAAATAATGTCTAATTCCAATAGTTAATTCGGTAGTATTTTGATTATCAAATTGTGCCAAGTTTTGATTCAAAATACTAAAAGCTGATTTCAGAATTTCATACAAATTGTACCCATCTTCAGTTAATTCAAAATTCTTATTATCTCTGATGATTAATATCTTATCTAATTGCAATTCTAATTGCTTTATATTATAACTTAATGATGATTGAGCAATATTCAAATTTTTTGATGCATTAGTAAACCCATTGTAATAAACGACATAATAGAAATATTTAAATAAATTTAAGTTAAAATTATTCATGGAAACACTCCCCTAAAAAATAAATAACTAAATATAGTATATCATAAAAAAGAAATTTTCAGTTAATTATTCATAATTTTGTATATAAATCATTATTAATATTAAAAAAAACAAATTGATAAGATAATTATATTTACTATTTCTAGTAAAGTTAGTATACTCATTTCTAACAATTACCAACGTGTTGTATTATATTTCTGTTACTTTTTTAATTATTTTTTTGATTTTATAATTTTAAAAGTAACAAAGACTATATACTACTTTTTTATCATATTATAAATTGGCAATTCGTTGAAAAATTCCTTGTCTTTTTTCTTCATACTTTTATAATGTTTATCAAAACCAAAAGTATTACCTACTAAAATATCTATACAACGTAAAATATGATAATTGTTTTTATAACTTTTCACTAAATGTATTTAGTACCTTTTTATTATTAAAAGATGAATTCTTTTGCCTAAATTTTATTTGCTTAGAATTAATTAAATCAATATCATTCATACTATTTTTATAGATAATTTGGCTCAATTTATTTGCTAAATCTTTATTTTTAACATAAGATTGATCATACGATTTCAAAAAACTTAACATTAATAAATTAATTGAATCTAATACATCATCATTCATTAGTTTTAAGCCTTCGACTATTTCATTATAATTGAATATTAAGTTTTGTCCTACTGCTAATTCATAATGTCCTTTAAAATTAGCATTAAAAATGCAAAAATTACTCCTACCACTAAAAATATTAGGGCAATTACAAACAAACTTATTGATAGTTTTTATATTGCCCTCCATACCAAATTTCGGTTTGCATCTTTTTTGCTTCTTTATTACACAAAAAAACGTGTTATGATCTTATGAATTAATTCTAACACATTTTATTTATTTTTGTCTATAAATTATTTTTAAAATAACATTTTTTATTTTAATCTTTTGGTTTAAATATAAGTGCAAAGATAAAGCTAAAGAATATAGCACTTGTTATTCCTGCTGCTGTAAAATCAAATACTCCCATAGCAATTCCTATAAATCCTGATTCTATAGTTCTATTCATAGCACCATGCATAAGTAGATGTCCAAAACTTGTAATTGGAACAAGTGCTCCTCCTCCAACATGAACGATAATCATATCATAAATATTAAATAAATCTAGAAAAGTTCCAATAACAACAAATAAACTAGTAATATGTCCTGGAGTTAGTTTGGTATTATCCAAAATCACTTGAGCAATTAAACATAAAAATCCACAGAACAAAAATGAATAAACGTACATCATTTTACCACCTCGAAACTTACTGCGTGAGCAATTCCTAAGATACTTTGTTTTTGAAATAAAAATGTTGGATTAAATAAAGCACCTGTTGTTATTAATAAAACTTTTTTTAATTTTTTTTCTTTCATTTGTTTAAAAATATAAGCATAATTAACAAGTGCACTACAAACCGGTCCAGAACCTCCTGCTGTTATTTCTTTTTGTTTAGAAAAATCATAAAGCATAGTTCCACAATCATCATAATTTTTGCCTAAAGTTATATTATATTGTTCTTTTAAATAATCTTTCATAACTTCCTTGCCAAATATTCCAAGATCTCCTGATAAAATAAGATCATAATCATCAACTTTTTCATTTAGATTAGTTAAATGATTATATAAAGTATCACAACATGCTGGTGCCATTGCTGCTCCAACATTATTAGCGTCTTTAAAATTAAGATCAACTATTTTACCAACTGTTGATGCTACAACTTTTATATCGCTTTTTTCATTACTTAACATAATACTTGCACCTCCAGTTGATGTGAATGTTGCTGTTTTTGGTTTTGGTGCTCCATACTCAATTGGATTTCTAAATTGTTTTTCACTTACTAAATTACTTGATGTTGTTGTACAAATACAATTATTTATTTTTTTACTATCAATAAATGTTGATCCAATTATTATCTGTTCCATTGTTGTTGCACAAGCTGTATAAACTCCTAAAAAAGGAATTTTATATTTTTTAGCGCCATAACAAGATACTGCAATCTGATTAGTTAAATCTCCTCCGATTAATAAATCAATATCTGTATCTTTTTTATTTGTTTTTTTTAGTAAAATATCCATTGCGTCATTAAATAATTTAACTTCTCCTTGTTCAATTGATTCCATTCCAAAATAATAATCATAATATTTTTTATCAAAATAAGAAGATAATTTACCATTAGACTCTAAAACCCCAACTACTGTTGCGACATCTTTTACATATACATTATTATATTTACAAGTCATAATTAACCTCCTATTAAAAATCTTATAATTCCAACAATATATGCTGAAACAATACCATAAAGGATAACACTTCCTGCTAGTTTAAAAATATTACTTCCAATTCCACAAACAAGACCTTCTTTTTTATAATCTAATGCTGCACTTTGCATTGAATGAGCAAATCCTGTAATTGGTATTATTACTCCCATTCTTCCAAAATGAACAAAGTTATCAAAAAATCCTAAAGCTGTAAATAAACATGCAAGAAATATTAATGTTATTATCATAAATACTGACGCATCATTTGATGACACATTAAGAACTTTGGAATAAAACTCTACTAAAAAGTTGCCAAAAGCACCAATTAAACCTCCTATTACAAAAGCTTTAACTAAATTAAGCAACTTATTTTCATCAGGTTTATGCTTTTCTACAATTTCATTAAAATTTTTTTCATTCATATTATTTCACCATTACTATTATGGAAAAATAAACTTTTTATATACAAAAAAACTCTATCTATAACAGAAAATAGAGTTTTTTATTATTTAAGATTAGTTCTTAATCTTCTTAATATATCTTTTTCTTTTCTCGATATCATACTTTGAGTCATATTCAAAAGCTTTGATGTTTCCATTTGACTTCTTTCATTGACATATCGTTCATTTATAATACTAAATTCTTCTGGACTTAAATTTTCTAAAGCAATTTTTAAATCTAGGATATCACTATCATAATTGTTGTCAACTGATGATATTTTATTATATAAATTGTTGTCATTAAAGTCTACTTCGTCTAAACTTTCTACTAAAACTTTAGAATTTATCGCATCAACTATTGTTTTTTCATCAATCTCTAAAAACATTGCAATTTCTTTCGTACTTGGTTCTCTTTGTAATTTTTGACATAGATAAGATGTTGTTTTTTCTATAACTTCATTTAATTTAATTGAATCTTTACTTACTTTTAAGGTATTAGATTCTCTTAAATACTTTTTTATTTCACCAGTTATATAAAAATAAGCATAACTAGAAAATTTAGTATTTTTATCTTCTTTATAGTTTTTATAAGCATTAATAAGGCCCATAACTGCTACTTGATATAAATCATCTTTATCAAAATATCTAGTATATTTATTTATTATTTTATAAATCATATTCTCATTTTCATAAACTAAACTTGTTAAATCACTCATAAATATCCTCCATCCAAAAATATATTAAACTATTTCTATGTCACATTTTTTTGTTTTTTGTTAAAGGTTTACTAAATTGAAAACTTTTTTTTCATCTTTTATTTGATATAGGTTATCAAAAATATTTTCATTATAGGAAAAAAGCTTGTTAATTCCTACAATTATTAATTTTCCATTATTATCCTTTATATTTAAATAATTTTTTATTATAATATTTGTTCCATATTTATCTATATAATCTAATTCTTCTAAGTTAAGCAATACATACTTTACTCCATTACTTGTTATAAGGTTTGTTAAATTATTATCTAACATATTACAAGTATCTCCATTTAATATTCCTTTTAATCTAACAAATAATATTCCTTTTTGAAAATTCATTTTTATATTTAACATAATTAACCAATCCTTTATAAGATAGATTATAATTTTTATCTTTGTCGAATTATTTCGATTTAACAATTTAATTTTTATTTTACGTAAAAAAAAGAAAGATTTATTTTATCTTTCTAGTAATAGGCTTTTCATCAATTTCGAAAAATCTTTTATTATAAGTTTTTACAAGCTCTTCAAAATTTTCACTATATTTTTCTGTTAATTCTTCTTTAGATTTGTTTTTAATATATAAATCATTTATTAGGCTAAGCAAGTTATAACCTACAAAAGTAAATGGTTTTAATTCTAGTTTATATCTTTCATGTTCTGCATAATGACCTAGATTAGTACAAGAATAAAATGCTTTGTTATTATTTTTATTGCAAATAATATCATAGATTATCTTATAATCTTCATATGGTATTCTAAATAAATAATAATTTAAGTTAGCGATTTGATATTCTGCTTCTTTAAAACATGTTGCCATATGTACTTTGTAAATAAAAGGATAATCATTTTCATAAATATTTTTACCAACAACTTCATTTAAAATATGATTAAAAAGTTTTATATCATCTTTTAAATTGTTTATCTTTTTAGTATTTCCATAATAATTATTAAGTAATCTTACTAAATCTGGAATTTTTTTAGTTAAAGTATTTCCTCTTAATGATTCATTTGATGTTGTTTTATTAAGTGTAAAAGATGGCCTTACTATACTTTTAAATACTTTGAAATTTTTAACCTTGCCATTTTTTTCTACTTCTATTGATATTGTTATGATTGGTCTTTCTTCATTTTCTTTATATGATAAAGCATTTATTATATAAGGATTAAGCATGTTGTTATTCATCATTTCTTTATACAAATAGCTATCCTCATAAATAAGATTTAATAAATCAATAATATGAATATTTAAAGTAAAATTATCACTATTTTTTACAATACTATAGCAAGTACCCATTTCATTATAATTGTTACTTTTAAGCATAAATACTGGTTCATTTATAATAATTCTATTTTGATTTTTTACTTCTTCAAGCATCAATTGTTTAGTTAGTTTTTCTATCTGTTTATCTTTTTTATAAGAAATATCTTCTTTTTTTTCTTGCTTACCTAAATTATTAATGCTTTCTATTAAATTAGCTTTTTTATTATCGCTCATTCTTTTTTTGGTAACTATTTTTTTTAATTCATTTAGTTTTTCTTTTATAATATAATCACTTTTATGATCATATTTTTCACTATTGTACATTTTGTTAAAAAGTCTTACGTAATAATCTTTACTAACTACTTCTTTATTTTCAATGTATTCATGACACGAATTTATAAAATGATCTAAAATTACTTCAATTACTGGTTTTTCTTTTAATTCAAAAACCTTTTTATGTTTTGTAAACAATTCTTTTAAATAATATTCATATTCTTCATTACTAAGCCAAAACTCAATAATATCATATAAATAATCATGTTTCATAAAAATACCCCCAACTACATAGCGTCACGTCTTGAAAAATTTAATCTTCCTTTACTATCTGTTCCAATTGCTTTAACTACTATTTCATCACCAACTTTAACAACATCATCACATTTTTCAACGCGTTCTTTAGCTAATTTTGAAATATGTACTAATCCTTCACATCCTGGCCATACTTCTACAAATACTCCAAAAGATTCTATTTTTGTAACTTTTACAGTGTAAAGTTTTCCTTCTTCTACTTCACGAGTAATATCTAAAATCATATTAACTGCTTTTTCTATTACTGCTTCATCGTTATGATATAGAAGAATTCTACCATCATCATCAATATCTATTTTAATTGCATTTTTATCATTTACTGATTTTACGTTACTTGAATCTTGAATAATTTTAGTAATAACATCTCCACCACGACCAATTACTAGTTTAATTTGATCTTCTCTTATCTTCATTTGTTTAATTTTTGGAGCATATTTAGATAATTCTTTTCTTGGTTCTTTAATTGCTGTTCTCATGTTTTCTAACACTTCAAATCTTGCTTTTTTTGCTTGGTGTAGAGCTTCACTTAATATTTCTTTAGTAATTCCTTTTATTTTAATATCCATTTGTAAAGCACAAATACCATTTTCAGTACCTGCAACTTTAAAATCCATATCTCCAAGATGATCTTCTAAACCTTGAATATCAGTTAAAATTGTATATTTATCATCTTTTGTTATTAATCCCATTGCGATACCTGCGACCATATTCTTAATTGGAACTCCTGCAGCCATTAAACTCATACAACCAGCACAAATACTTGCTTGTGAACTTGAACCATTACTTTCTAATACTTCTGATACAACTCTTATTGTATAAGGAAATTCTTCTTCACTAGGAAGTACTTGTAAAAGAGCTTTTTCTCCTAAAGCACCATGACCTATTTCACGTCTTCCTGGGGCTCCATATCTTCCTATTTCACCAACACTAAATGCTGGGAAATTATAATGTAACATAAATCTTTTGCTTTCTTCGTCTGATAATCCATCTAAAATTTGATATTCAGATAAAGAACCTAGAGTTGTAATACTAAGAACTTGAGTTTGACCTCTAGTAAATAATGCTGAACCATGAGTACGTGGTAGTATATCAATAGAACTTGAAAGTGGTCTTATTTCATCTAAAGCTCTACCGTCTGGTCTTATATGTTCTTCAGTTATAAGACGTCTTACTTCTTCTTTTTCAATTGCTGATACAACATCTTGAGCTTGTTTTTTTATGTCTTCTAAATTTTCACTATCTTTATATAAATTTTCAATAATGTTTACAACTTCTTCTTTTAAAGCTTCAACTCTTTCTTCTCTTTCTTTTTTATCAGTTGTTTTTATAGCATTAACCATTTTAACTGTTATTATATCTCTTACTTTAGCATTAACATCATCATCTATTTTAAATAATTCATAATCAAATGTTTCTTTGCCAACTTCTTTTATTATTTCTTCTTCAAAAGCAATTAATTCTTTTATTTTTTCATGACCAAACATTAATGCTTCAAGCATATCTTCTTCACTTGCTTCTTTTGCACTTGATTCAACCATGTTAATTGCATCTTTTGTTCCCGCAACTGTAATATAAATTTCACTTTTTTCTACTTCTTCTGGAGTTGGATTTATAATTAGTTTGCCATCTACTTTACCAACAACTACTCCTGCGATTGGTCCTTCAAAAGGTAAATCACTAATACCTAATGCAAGTGATGAACCAAAAAGAGCAGTAATTTCAGGACTAGTTTTAGTATCTACTGATAAAACAGTATTAACTACTTGAGTATCATAACTAAATCCTTCAGGGAAAAGTGGTCTTATTGGTCTATCAATAAGTCTTGCTGCAAGAGTTGCAGAATCAGTTGGACGACCTTCTCTTTTTATAAATCCTCCAGGAATTTTACCTACAGAATATAATTTTTCTTGATATAAAACTGTTAAAGGAAAAAAATCACCTGCAGTTTTTTCTTTAGCATGATTAACTGCAGTTAAAACAACTGTATCACCATATCTTACAAGACATGCTCCATTGGATTGTTTAGCTAATTCTCCTATTTCAACTATTATTTTTCTTCCTTCAAAATCTTTTTCAAATACTTTCTTTTCCATATTTTTTATCCTTCCTACTATTAAACTATTTTATAGTATATCCTAATTAATTTAATTAAATCCAAAATAAAGACACTAAAAAATAGTGCCTACTTTCTTATTCCTAGTTTTTCAATTACTTCACGATATTTTACAATATCATTTTTCTTTAAGTAATTTAGTAAATTTCTTCTTCTACCAACTTTCTTTAAAAGTCCACGTCTTGAATGAAAATCATGTTTGTGTTCTTTTAAATGATTTGTTAAGTTAGTTATTTCTTCTGTTAAGATAGCGATTTGTACTTCAGGAGATCCTGTATCTTTACTATCTCTTGCGAAATTTTTAATTACTTCAGCTTTTTTATCTTTTGATAAAGCCACAAATAACACCCTCCTTTATAGATTAGACCATATCCTAGTAATCAAGGTTTTTCGAATCACCACGAAATGGAACAACATTAATATACTATAAAACATATGAAAAATCAAGAAAAAAAAGAAGTTTTTTAGAAACTTCTTTTACAATATGGACAAGTCTTAAGTGATGCAGATACCCTATGTCCACAAATAGAACAAACTTTGGTAGCATCTCTATCTTCTAAAACAACTGGTCTTTCTTCTTGTTCTTCTTTATATGTATTAAAATTAAATCTATTATTTAAATCCGGATTAATTCCACCTACATTATTAGAAACATTTGAAATAGTTGGTTTTTCTTGTTGAATGTTATTAATGTTTTGACTTGAATAACTGTTTTCATAATTTGGATTAATTGATAATGGCTTAGTAGGTCCAAATGGATCTTCTTCTTTTTTTTCTTCATGAACCAAATTAGCTTGTTTTAATATTTCCTCTTCTCTTAGTTGATTTTTTAAGTTATCAGTAGTTATCTTATCTTTATCTTTCTTATTTTTAATTAGTAAGACTACTATTCCAACAAGAGCAGCAACTCCTACAACAGATGCAATAATGATAAATATTAAATTATTACTTTTTTCAATAACTATTCTATAATCTCTTGTTGTACCATCTAAACTAATTGTTGTAATAGTTATTACATCACCATTTTTTAAATTATTGTTTCCTTTTACTCTTACTTCAGTTCCATCTTCTTCAACTGTTGCTTTTATGACTAAACTATCTTCATCTTTAATTTTTAATGTATAGTCAGATTTATCATAACTAAATCCCAAATCATAACCTTCAACTATTAAATTTAAAAGATTTGGATTATCTCCTAAAGTTTCTCCTTCTTTTAATCTTTCAACGATAATTTTATATATTTTTTCAGTTCCTTGTTCACTAGTTACTTTTATTATAATTTGGTTATTATCGCCATCTTTTAAAGTTAAGTTGTTATTTGTAATTTCAACTTTTGCAAGAGAACTTTCTGCAGTTGCAACAACATTTATTTTTTCTACTTCATGTAATACTTTTACTTTATATTCAGCAGTTTCTTTATCAAAAGTTAATTTTCCACTTGAAATTTCAAGATTACTTAAATAATTATTAGTATCTCTTCCATCTTCTCTATTAACAGTTATAGTATAAGCTGTTTTTGCTCCACTTTCACTTGTTACGTTAATAGTAAATTTATTTTCACCATAGTTTAGAGCTTTATCTTTTACTTCTCCTGATACTGTTTGAGTATCATCTTTTTTAGTTGCTGATATAGTTATTTTATCAACGTCTTTAGTAACATTAACTGTATAAGTTTTTGTATTTTCTGCAAATGTCGGATTTAAACTTCCTGATGATATTTGAATATTTTTTAATGCTGTATCTGTTTGACATACTCTATTAGCATTTATGGTATAAGTTCCTTTAGTTGATTTATCTTCTGCTGTTATTGTTAAGGTTATTTTATTATTTCCACAAACTAATTTTTTATTTCCAACACCTGAAATAGTAGCATTAGAATCATTTGTTGTTGCAGAAACATTTATTGTTTCTTTTTTAACACTATCAATTGTACAACTATTATCTGCTAAATTACAACTTGCTTGTTTTCCATCTATCATTAATGTTTTTAATGTTGTATCATTGTTTAATACTTTTACTGTACTTTTAAGTGTTGTATTACTAACTATAATAGAATTATTTAAATTATCTTTAGCTTCAATTTGTGAAACTTCAATATCAGCATTTCCTATTAATGCATTTGTTTTTAAAGCCAAATCAAAGCTTTTAACAACTTTACCTGTTCCAGTTAAATCAAGATCTGTCTCATTTATTGTTGTTCCAGATACAAAAACTTTTTCTTCATCAACTTTAACAACTGCTGAAAACTCTTTTAATACTTCATCAGCATCAGGAGTAACATCTGATTTTATAGTACAACTTACTGTTCCTCCTTTTTTTACTGTACTAGAACAATCCAAACTAAAATCTGCACTTGCACCATAAACACAAAATGGCATAAACATAGTTAATAATATTAATAAATAAAACCCTTTTTTCATACTCTTTTTTCTTCTCCTTCATTTAACCAAAACCACAACTTATTTTATAAACCAATTATACCAAATAAGAATTTAAATGTAAACATTAGAAAAAAATTTTTTAAAAAAGTAACAATTATTTACTTTTTTAGTATAATTTCACTTGCTATAAGTCTTTTTAAAATATGTCTTTTTAATTTATTCTTATTATCTTGAAATAATTCCATTTCAACCATAGTCCAAATTAAAACCCAACCACCAATTAGTATTATTTCTTTAAAAATAGTTTCATTAATTAAAGTTGATAAAAAAATAGCAAATATCCCTAATATAAGGTATAAAATTTGAATAATATTATTTCTTTCATGTTCTTTAATACTTTTTTGATGCTCGAAAATTAAACCTTCTTTTATTAAAGAAACGATATCAATGCCCTTTATTTTAGTATTAATAACAATTTTTATTTTTGTTTCATTATCTATATGAATTGAATTTTTTATAATGTAATTAATCAACTCTTCTGAAACAATATTTTTATTATATTTTTCAAATAAATCACTTTCATTTTCCAAATCAACATATATTATCTTTTCCATTTTTATCAACCCTTTTTAAACATTAATTTTTTTATATTCTTTAACGCCAGATTTATTTAAAATTGTATATAGTATAATAGAAATAATAAACATCAAAATCATATGAAATAATAACAACAATTCTATTTTTATATAACTACTTAATAATATTATTCCTAAAACACTTATTATAAAAATACCCATACCAATAAATACTGAAATCATTGAACTCATACTTTGCTTAACAACTTCTGTATCATTAGATGCATTCATTTTAGGATATTTTAAATTGACAATTAACCCAATACAAGAAGTTAAAAAAACGATTATAAAACTTAAAATAGTAATAAGTAAAATGTATAAAATATTTGGTTTAATTATAATAAAAAATACTAAATCAGAGAAAATAATAAATGGTAATTCTATAACAAAACAAGTTAATATTTTTGAATCAAGAATTGTTTTTTCTTTTATTGGCAAACTTTTTGTAATATTAATTGTCTTACCTTCAAGAGAAATACTTGATGATGAAATTGATGTCATTGCACCAACAAATAAAATAAAGAAATAAAATATTACTGGTAGAGATAAGTCTGTATTTATTCCAGATTCAGATAATATATCATTAAACACACTTGGTCCTTTAATACATAAAAATATCGATGCAATTGCACAAAGCAAAAGCCCAAATGATGTGTTAAACATATATACTGGAGATGAAAAATATCTTTTTAATTCTTTTCTAACTAATGACTCAATTGGTTTTCTTTTTAGTATAAGTTCTTTTTTACTATTTGTTTTTATATGGGAACTGTTTTCACTTGATGATGAAATAATTTTAAAATAATATTTAGATCCTAATAAAACAAATAAAATTAAAGGTATCAAATTCACTAAAAGTATTTTTATTAAATCTAACAAGTTAAATTTTGTAATCAAATTAACATATAGTCCAAGAGGATAATAAATACTAGTTAATAAATCATTTATATTTGTTGCATTAGAAACAATATCTTGAATAAAATTTTCAAAATTCATACTTAAATAAAATATTCCTAAAAATACAACACTTGAAAGTAAAGTTTGAATTATTTTTCTTGCTTTAAATTTAGATGAAACTAGTTTTATTATATAACCTAAAATACTTGATACTACAGTAGGAATAATTGGTATCAAAAAGCTCATAAGAAATGATATTAGATAAAAGTTAATACCTGGTTTTTCAAAATATATAAATACTACAAATGCTGGTAATAAAAACATTAAATTATATAAATATTCAAATAAAAGTAATTTAAAGATTCTAACAAATAATATTTGATGTTTTTTTATTGGAAGTGAAAATAGTAATTCGTTATCTTTGGAATCAAATAAAATTCCTTGAGATTTATAAATGCCTTCAATAAAAGTAATAATAGTTACAAAAATAATGAATAAACTTATCATAATATAAGTTAGATGGTAATTAGATAATTCTTTACCAAACATATAAGCATACGTTCCAATTGCCATACTTACCATTAAAAATAGTATTATTGGAAAAATAATCTTGGTAATTTTGTTTGAACTTTCCTTTGCTTTATATTTAAACACATTCATGTCTTGACTAAGAGCAGCTTTTAATAAAGAGATAGTTTTCATTGTTACTCTCCAAGCTCTAGGAAAGCATTTTCAAGAGAAGTATCGCCTTTTATTTCATTCATGCTTCCTACTTTTACAATATTTCCATTTTTTATGATTGCAACTCTATCACATAATTTCTCAGCAACATCTAAAATATGAGTTGAGAAAAAAATTGTTTTTCCTTCTTTTGTCATTTGTTTCATTATCTGTTTAATATCAAATACAGCTTTAGGATCTAAGCCAACAAAAGGTTCATCCATTATTAATACTTTAGGATTGTGAGATAAAGCTGCAATTAAAGCTGTTTTTTGTTTCATACCATGAGAAAATGAAGAAATATCTGATTTTAGTTTATCTTCTATTTCAAACATTTTAGCATATTTTAAAATATTTTCTTTTCTTACTTCATATGAAGTATCATACATATCACAAATAAAATTTATAAAATCAATCGCAGTCATATTTTCATAAAGATCTGGATTATCAGCAACATATGCCATTTCTTTTTTACAACCAATTGGATTTTCTTTAATTGATTTATTGTTTATTAAAATATCACCGGAATCAAAATCTAATATTCCTACTAAAGATTTAATCATTGTAGTTTTACCTGCCCCATTATGTCCAATAAAAGCAAAGATTTCGCCATCTTTCACATCAAAACTTACATTATTTAAAGCTTTTTTGGTTCCATTATAAGTTTTACTTACATTTTTTATTTCAATCATACTTTTCCTCCATTTTTACTATTAACTAGCTAACTTATTAATGTTAAATTTTTTCTTTATTATAACACTTATAGTAGTAAGTAGCAAATTACTAAATGTTATATATAAATTTTTTATTGTTGTTATACAATTGATGTGAAACATTTCTATATATAAAAAATGACTTAAGTCTTATAATTGAGTTATCGAATACAATCATAGAAAGGACTTAAGTCATGAAAAGTATATCACAAAACACTACAAGATATCTACCACATG
>JAQXMG010000091.1 GCA_029012525.1 bacterium | reverse complement strand
TTTCTTCAGTATATCTAAAAACTAGTCCTTTTAAATCTATTATATTTTCTTTAGTTCCAATAAAATTTGCACTAAAGAATGCAAAAGATACACCTATTAATAGTAAAAGTCCAATAAGTGTATAATAAAACAATCTAGATTGTTTTTTTTCTTTTTTATTTTTCATACATATCTTCTCCTACACTATAAAAATACCATATTATACATGAATATTTTATCATAATTTAAATTTTTAGTAAAGTAAATTTATGCTATTTTTTAACACTAAAATCTATTATTTTTTAAATGTTTATCATTTTTATGTTTAATTAACCTATTATTTAGGTATCCATTATATCTCTTGTTTTAAAATTAAAATATACTATAATGAAAGGAGAAAATATATGTACGGATACGGAGGATGCGGCTCTGGTTATGGCTATGGCGGAGGAGAATGGCTTTGGATTATAATCATTGTATTTATTGTTATATTCTTATTTGGAAATAATAGATGTGACTGTCACGATAATCATAACAACTGTCGTTAAAAATAGCACTTCAACGTGCTATTTTTATATTTCGTAATAAAGTATCATAACCTTAGATATAATTTAATATGAAAACAAAAAAAAACAAGTGAAATAAATAGATTTAATTTTGAAAATTTTATTTGTAACCCTTTGCTTTTTAAATGTTTATGGTGATTATATATTTTCAAACTAAACAAACTAATTTCGTGGGATCTCCTAGACTATAATTTATTTACTTTTATAAATCTTTTTTTAAATAAATCTTTATTTTTTAGAAGAATATTAATTTCTTGTAAAAAAATATCGTATTCAATATCTTTTATATAACTTTTAGCATACCCAAAAAAACCATATTTATCTTTAGTATGGTTATAACATTCCTGTATAATATCATCAATTGAAAGAGTTTTATTATAATTTATTGTATAACTATAACATCTTTTAAGAAATAAATTAACATCTGTTTCTCTATCAGCAGTTGATATAACTTTTCCATAAACACTCCTCGGAATATTATTATTAGATGCTCTATGATCCTCAATTGCTTCTTTAATTATTATTCTTTCTTTTCCACTAAAAAAATTTTTCATATTATCATCGTTATAAAAAAATTCAGCAGATAACATTTCATGTTTTTGTCTATCAATATGATGACAAATATCATGATAACAAGCTATAGCATAAGAAATATTAAAATCTAGCTTTAACTCTTTAGCAAAAGATAAACTCCTTCTTATAACATAATTTATATGATCTACTCCATGCCCACTTTCATTTTCTTTATATATTGGAAAAATATTATTTTCTATATACTTTTTCAAATTTTTATCTATCATATTAACTTAAAACCCTATAAAATTCTTCTTCTTCTTCATAATTATCATAATAATTATAATAATTTTCATATAAGATATAATCATTTATAAATGAAGATACATCTTTAAAATAAGAAATATTATTTTTTACTACTTCTTGATAATTAATATTATCATTTATATAAATCATATTATCTAGTGCTGAATAATAACTCTTTATATTTTTTTCATCATTTAAAAAAGAAATTACATTTTCTAATTTTTCAATACATTTAGAAATATTTTTTGTATTTATATTTATTAGATTTAAATACTTATTATTGTTTTTACATTCTTCTAGAAAAGAAATAAACGATGATAAATCAAGTTCTAATATATTTCTTGATACCAAAATTGCAAACAATAATGACATAAAATCAACAATATTAATATGTTCTTTTTTCATATAAACCACCCTATAGATATATTATATCATTAAATATTTATTTTTTGTCTATCAAATTTAAAAATAATATTGTTAATTATTAGACAATTTTTTTATTACCTACTCCATTAACTAGTTTGTAAAATAATTTTATGATATCAAAAAAAGGACCCCAGTCCTTTTTAATGGTTGTATTATAAATAGTGTTGGTGGAAATTTTACTAACGCTATTTTTATTTACTAAAAATGACATAAGTTTGATACAATGTAATTGCTTACAAAACATTGAAAGGAGCAAACTTATGTCTATAAATAATTATATATTAAATTTATTAAATATTAAAGATGAAAATATTCATATTATTACAGAATGTAACGAAAAAACAATAAAAGGAAAGAATTATAAAATAATTGAAGGTGTTTTAACCTATAATCCTAAATATTGTCCTTACTGTGGTATTATAAATCAATCTACTAATGACATTATTAAATGGGGATTTAGAAAAAATTGTACAATCAAAATTCCTAAACAAGGAAACTGTTTATCTAGATTAATCCTTCATAAACAGTGTTTCTTTTGTAAACATTGTAATAATACATTTATTGCTGAAACAAATCTTGTTGATAGAAATAAGAATATTTCTAATAATACTAATCTTCAAATAAGATTAGAGCTTATGGAAAAACAATCTGAAAAAGATATTGCTAAAAGAATGGATGTTTCAGTTTCTGCAATTGATCGTATATTAAATGAAATATCTTCTCACACTGTTTTAAGACATCCTACCTTACCAAAGTCAATGAACTGGGATGAATTCAAGGCTACAAAAGATACTAAAGGTAAAATGGCTTTTATTATTACTAATAATAACAATGGTAATTTATTTGATATAAATGACTCTAGAAAATCTAGAGATTTAGAGATATATTTTAGAAGATACTCTAAACAAGAACGTGATAAAGTTAAACATATTTCTATTGATTTTTATTCAGGTTATATTTATTTAGCTAAAAAACTATTTAAAAATGCTGATATATCTATTGATAGATTTCATATTGTAATTCAAGCTTATAATGCTTTAAATAGTACCAGAATCAGTTTATGTAAAAAAGATAATCCTAATTACAACAAATTAAAAGACTATTGGAAATTAATTGTTAAAAATGAAAAT
>JAQXMG010000090.1 GCA_029012525.1 bacterium | reverse complement strand
TAATATTTTAAAAATATTAATCAGTTTCAATTGGACAATTAACTATTTCAGTTTTTTTACAATTTGTTCCATCTTTAGTATATCCAGAAGGACAATTTTTAGAAGCAATTTTATCAGTCTGTTTTAAACAATATGCAATAACTCCACCACCAATTATCTCATCATACCTATAATCATTACCTTTACATCCAGTCCATGATTTATCACTACTTTGATTTTCTGAAAAATATTTATTATTAAAATTTAAACATTTTCCATTAAATAAAGTATATCCAGAAGGACAAGAATAAGTAGCTACAAGATTTGTGGTTTTTTCTCTTTTACAAGTACTTCCATCCCCAATAGGTGTACAATCTTTTGGACATACATATGGTTTTTTCCAGATTGCTATTAATACAAGATCTTTTGTTATTATCGTATCTTTATCTATAATATTTCCAAATTGATCTTGCCATCCTTTAAATATATATCCATCTTTTACTGGTTCTATTGGCAATGTAATATTTTTATTACTTTCAACAAGTAATAAAAATATTATTTCCACCATCAGTATTAAAAGTAATTTTATTTGTTGTTTTGTTTTTTTCTCTCCAAAGTTCTTTAACAGTAATATTTTCTTTTATATAAGATCCAATTTGAATTATTTCATTATTTTCATTTACCCATCTAACAAATACATATCCTTCTTTTTTAGGAGTTTTAGGAAGTTTTGTAATATAATTATCTTCAATTACTATTTTACCAATAGTTTCTTCATCTTCTGAATTAAAAGTTATTGTAAACATTTTTTTGTCTTTCTTAATCCAAATAGCTTTTAATGTCATATTTCCAGTAATTTTCGTTCCACTTAAAACATAATTATCATCTTTATCTGCCCAACCTGCAAACACATAATCATCCTTTGTAGGTTCATCAGGTAATTTTACTATTTCATTATTTTTGACTTTGATACTTTCGATTACTGTTCCACCATCAGTATCAAATGATATTGCATAACTTCTTGTTTTTAAAAATATAAAGCATATTATTACAATAATAACAATTAATAATAAAATACACCCAACCAATAATCCCACATTTTTTTTCTTTTTATTTTCACTATTCATAGTTATCTCCTAACTTTATTATATCACGTATAATGTAGATAAGTAAATCTAATAAATATTTATGAAAAAAACTAATTTATAAATGAATTAGTTGTATAAAAAAAGCTCGAAAAATTCGAGCGTATTTCCTTATGGAGCGGATGAGGAGAATCGAACTCCCGTGGTCAGCTTGGAAGGCTGAAGTTCTACCACTAAACTACATCCGCATCTAAACTACAAGAATCTTGTAGGCACTTTTAATTATATAGTAATTATATTCAAAAAGTCAAGAAAAAATTAATAATAATTAATAAAAAGTTACTAATTTATTAAAAAATGTTTACTTTAATTATTATAAATGGTAGAATTATTTTGGAAAATGTTTATTATGGGAGGTATTTTATGGAAACATTAAAGAATTTTTTAAAAAAATATTGCAATTTAATTATAACTATATTAGTTATCATAGTTGTCATTGTTGGAATATTTTTTCTTTCAAAATTAGGTGAGGATAAATATTTCAAAGAAATATCATATGAAGATTATAATACATCTTCAAAAAATAATTCAGATACATTTGTATATTTTGGATCAAAAGAAGATACTGAAACATTTGAAATGGTTAAACAATTTGCAAATGATAATTCATTAAAATTTAGATATATTTATACAGATGAATTAACTGATGAACAAAAAGATGAAGTTCTTGGTGATAATGAAAATGTTTTATATTATGGAGATAATTCATATGAAGGTGTATTTACATCTGCTAATATTCAACAATTTTTAATTGATGAGGGTGTTTTACCAAAAACATTTGTTACAATATCAATGGATGATTATGTTGAACTTATGAAAGAAGATTACTTTGTTGTAGTAATAGGAAGAACTGGATGTGGTTTCTGTTCTAAGTATCAACCAGTTATGAATGAAATAATAAAATCATATGATATTGATATGTATTATGTTGATATAGCATATTTTGATGAAGGAGATTATAATACTCTTATTAATTCTTCAAAATATTTAAAAGAAAATGAATGGGGTACTCCAACGACTTTAGTATTTAAGAAAGGTAAATTTGTTGAAGCATTCTCAGGTTATGCTGAAAAATCAACAATTGTTGATTTCTTAAAATCAACTGGAGTAATTAAATAATGGTTACAGATTTATACAAAAGAGTAAATAGATTTTTAAAAACATATCCTGGAACTATAGCGTTTAGAGTAAAGAAACATTGCGAAGTAGTAGAAAAACATCTTGATACTGATGAAAAAATCATTTATGCCTTTGTTGGTCAAAAAAATGAACATTGGTATGATATAGTATCGACTCATGTTTTTGTTCTAACTAATAAAAGACTTATCATAGCTACTAAAAGAATAGTATTTGGTTATTTCTTATATTCTATTACACCAGATATGTTTAATGATTTAACAGTTTATTCGGGCTTGTTTTTTGGCAGAATCGTAATAGATACAGTAAAAGAACTTGTATATATAACTAATCTTAGCAAAAAGTCATTAGATGAAATAGAAACAAATATTTCTTCTTATATGATGGAAGAAAAGAAAAAATATACTAAAGGAACAAATAACTAACAAAAGTTGTTAATTGTTTCTTTTTTTTGATATAATTTAATTGTGATGTATTATGAAAAAAATTATAAAAAATACTTTATTAATATTTTTAGCAATTATCATTTTGGAATTTATAGTATTTATTTTTAAAAATTATCATGAAGTAAGTTATAAAATAACAAATGAAAAAACTTTTGATGTGGAAGAAATTTACAGAGATGGTAATTATTATTTCAACGTAAACTTTGAGAATAACAATATTTCTTTTGATTATAAAAAAAGTTTTTCTAAAGCAAAAAAAGTTCTAAAAGATGTATTATATTATGAAAAAAATGACTTAAAATGTATATTTCCGGTATTTAAAAATAATGAAATCTTAAATATATTATGTCTAAAAAATGATAATATATATACTTATGATTATTTTAAAGATGATTTAGAAGAATTTGTTATTGAAATAAAAGAAAAGGGATTTGATCTTAATGTATTTAGTGATAATTCTTCCTCTAAAAGATTGTCATCAGCACTAGTTTATCAAGAAAATATTCTAGATGATACTTATATATATATTTGGAAATATAATGGATTTTATAGTATTAATAATAAAAAATTGAGTCAATTAAATCTTTTTTCTAACGATATTTACATAAATGATTTTGGCATTAATGTTTCTAAATATTATGTAATACCTGATTATGATGAAAAGTATGAATATAGCAAATTTTATGTTGTTAATATGACAAATAATAAAATAAAAGAATTAAATCTAAAGAAAAATCAGAAAATAACTAATGATTATTACATAAATGGAGTAGTAGATAATAAAATATATATATTTGATACAGATAATTTACTTCAGTATAGAATTAATCCTAAAAAATTAAAAATAGAACAAATTGGTAATAAAGAAACTGGTGGCTTATTTTACAATGGCGAATTTGAAAGACTTAATATTTATGATTTTAAAGAGCAAAAATTGATTTTTAAAGAAAATATAGAAATTCCAGATAGCATAGATAAATTTGATGAAATTTATGTCAATGACGAAAATTTTTATTATAAATTAGATAACAATTTCATTTATTATAATAAAATTTTAGATAAAAAAATATACTTATTTAAAATGGAAGATGTATCAAATATTAATTTAATAGATAACACTTTATATTTTATAAAGGAAGATACTTTGTATTATTATGATATTTATCATGGAATTAAAAAAGTAATTACTTATGATGAATTACTATTTAATAAAACAAATAGATATACAATATATAAAAAGTAAAAATTATTAAACCTTTTTCATATACTTATTTTGAAGGAGGACTTTTTATGGAAATATATATTGTTAAAGAAAATGATACTTTAGAAGGAATTGCAAGTTACTATAATATTCCAGCTTCAGAAATAATAAAAGCAAATAATTTGCAGTATCCTTACGAATTAAAAGTAAATCAACCTTTAAACATTCCAACAACAGCATCTAATATATTTGACTATTATACTATTAAAAATGGTGATACCTTATATAAAATTGCAAGTAGTAATAATATAAGTGTTAATAATTTAGCAGAAATAAATGGAATAGATCCTAATGATTATATTTATCCAGGACAAACACTACTTATACCAAAACCAGGTATAACAACTTATATAACAAGAATGGGGGATACTTTATCATCCGTGTCAAGATTTTTTAATACAACACCCCAGGAATTAATTTACAACAACAATAATATTTATTTACTTCCAGAACAATTAATAGTTTTTAGAAGACAAATGTAAAAAAATATTAAAAACTAATGATAAATTAGTTTTTTTCTTGTATAATAAAATTTAGGTGATTGAAATGATGTTACTTCCTGCGGATAGTTATGTAGTTATTAATAAAAGTATTATAACAGAAATTGATAAAAAAATATTAATAGATTTATATCAACCAATAATAGGGCATAATGCAATTTCTTTTTACTATACTTTATTAAATGATTTAGAAAAAAATAGTATAACAGAAGAAACATACAATCATCATCATTTACTTAGTATAATGCAACTTTCACTTACTGATATAAAAGTGGCTCGTGAGAAATTAGAAGCAGTTGGTCTTTTAAAAACTTATGTGAAAAAAGATCATATTAATAACTATATTTATGTGTTATATTCACCACTTTCAGCTAATGAATTTTTAAATCATCCTATTCTTAGTGTGGTACTATACAATAATGTTGGCAAAACTGAATTTATGAGGATAATTGAAAATTATAAAACACCTAGAATTAACTTTAAAGATTATGAAGATATAACAGCTAAATTTGATGATGTATTTACAACAGTACCAGCATCATCATTCATAGAAAATAAGGATTTAGTAAAAAGAAACACTAATGGTTTTACCTTTAATAATACTATAGATATTGAACTTTTAATTAGTAATTTAAATGGAATTGTAAAAGAAAATGCCATTAATAAAGATTTAATTGATTTAATATGTAATTTGAGCTATATATATAATTTGGACACTGTTACAATTGGAGATTTAATAAAAGCAAATGTCAAAGAAAATGGTACAATTGATAAAGAAGCTTTAAGAAAAAGCTGTAGAAATTATTATCAATTTGAAAATAATAGTAATCTTCCAACTTTGATATATAGAAAACAACCTGATTATTTAAAAACACCAAGTGGAGACACTAGTAAAAAAGCTATGATGATTTATACATTTGAAAATGCTAATCCATATCAATTTTTAAAAAGCAAATATAAAGATGGAAAAGTAGTGGAAAGAGATCTAAGACTTTTAGAATCACTTTTAGTAGATTTAAAATTAACTCCAGGAGTTGTTAATGTTTTAATCGATTATGTTTTAAAAATAAATAATCAGAAATTAAATAAAAATTATATTGAAACAATAGCCTCACAATGGAAACGTCTTGGAATTGAAACAGTTGAAGAAGCTATGAAAGCTTGTAAAAAAGAGCATAAAAATTTATTAAAATTAAAATCAGATCCTAAATTAATAGAAAAAGTAAAAGAAGCAAAAGTGCCTGAATGGTTCGATAAAAATATTGAAAAACAAGAAGTTACTGAAGAAGAACAAAACAAATTAAAAGAATTACTTAAAAATTACTCATAAAAATAACGCTTAATTTTAAGCGTTATTTACATTCATATCCATTATTTTCTAAATAATTAGTATTACTTATTTTATCACTATAGATAATTGGAAGGTTAAAATTTGTTGATATATCATATAAACTATAATCGACATTAATATTTAATACAATTTTGTTTTGACGATCTTTTTTAGTTAATTTAAAATCTAAACCATCAACACCAACATAATTATTTAAATAATCTTCTTCATCTAAATAATCAATTTCAATTAAAGCATTACCTTCAGCATAAGTTAAAGTTTTTTTATAATTTAAAGTAATAGGTCTGTTGTTTTTAAAGCTTACTTTTACTTTGCTTATTTCATTGCCTGTTTTTTTAGTACATGTTAGATTATTACTACAACCACAAAGAAGAAAAACTATAAGTAACAAAAATAAAAATTTTTTCTTCATTTATTATCACATCCTATCATAATTTTATCTTAAATGATAAAAAAAAGCAATCATAACTATAATAAATATGTTATTATATATAAAAGAGGTGATTATCTTGGATACTAAGATTTTTTCTAAAAATGATGAAGAATTTATTTGCAATAATTGTAAAAGGTTTGTTGAAAAACTTTCTTACACGTCAAGAGATCATTGTCCTTATTGTTTACATTCTGTCCATATTGACAATAATCCAGGTGATAGAAGTTGTTCTTGTTTAGGTGATTTAGTGCCAATTGGTGTTGAAAAATCTAAAAATGGATTATATAAAATAATTTATAAATGTGATAAGTGTAAAATAATTAAAAAAAACATTCAAGCAGTTGATGATGATATAAATGAAATAATAAAAATAAGTGTGGTGAAATAAAAATGAAAAAAGTAAGTGAATTGGTAAACAACAAAAATTATGATTTATTGAAAGAATTCAATCAAGAAAAAAAGAATGAAGATTTCAAAAATTTTGTTGATAAAATAAATCTACCTGATAAGGAACTTTGTAAAACAACATCTAAGTTAAAAGATTCTTTATGTGAATTTAATCATTGTATAGATTGTAAAGGACTTGCTTTTTGTAAAAATGAAGTAAAAGGTTATAGATATTCTTATGAAGTAATAAATGATAAATTAAATTTTTTATATACACCATGTAAGTATAAAGAAAATGATGAAGAACAAAACAAATATAGTAAAAATATAGAATTATATAATATTTCAAGCAGTTTAAAAAATGCTAAAGTTAAAGATATTTATACAGATGATAAATCAAGAATAGAGATAATTATATATATTAATGATTATATAAGTAGTTATTTTAAAGACAGAAAAAAAGGTGTTTATCTAACAGGAAATTTTGGAAGTGGTAAAACTTATCTTATTGCAGCACTTTTTAATGAACTTGCAAAAAAAGATGTTAGATGTGCAATTTGTTATTTTCCAGAATTTTTAAGGACTTTAAAAGAATCATTTAAAGAAGTAGAAGAAGGATTAAGTTATTCTGATAAATTTAATTACATCAAAAAAGTACCTTTACTTTTAATTGATGATATAGGAGCAGAAAATCTATCAACTTGGGCTAGGGATGAAATTTTAGGAACACTACTTCAATATCGAATGGAAGAAAATCTACCAACATTTTTTACATCTAACTTAACTTTAGAAGAATTAGAAAGTCACTTAGCTATGACTGGCAGTAAAGTAGATAAAGTAAAAGCAAGACGAATCATAGAAAGAATAAAATATTTAACAAATGAAATGACTTTAATTGGTATAGATAGAAGAAAATAAAAAAGTTCAATTTTGAACTTTTTTTCCTTGATAAGAATCTCTTTTTACCATTTCTTTATCAATTTCATTTAAAACAGTAAACTTTTTAACAAGCCAAGAAGGTTCTACTAAATCAGAAACTTTTGGATCTCCAGTTATACGATTAATAACAATTTCTGGTCTTAAAATTTCAAGTTCATTTACAACAATATCAACATATTCACATTTTTCTAAAACATGGAATTTAGTTTCATTATATAATTTTTCAAGTTCTGTATCTTTTAAAATATGAAGCATATGGATTTTTATACCAAAAATATCTTTGCTATTTAAGTATTTTACTGTTTCTAACATATCATCTTTTGTTTCAAAAGGAAGACCATTTATAATATGAACAACTACTTTTATATTATTTTTAATTAATAAATTAATAGCTTTATCAAATTCTTCTTTAGTATAACAAGTATTAAGAAGTTTAAGAGTCTTATTATTACTAGTTTGAAGGCCAAGCTCAACTACTAGATCAGTTTTATTATTTAAATTCTTTAAAAGCTCTAAAACATCATCATTAATACAATCACATCTAGTTGCAATATTAATCCCTATGACATTTTCATAAGTAAGTACTTCATAAAAATTATTTTTTAATTTATTTATATCACCATAAGTATTACTATTAGCTTGGAAATAAGCAATATATTTTGCATTGGGCCATTTTTTATGAAGAATAGATTTATTTAATTCAAATTGTTCTTTTAAAGGCATAAATCTATTTTCACCGCTTCCATTTTTACAGTAAATACATCCCTTAAAACCTTTTGTTCCGTCAATATTTGGACAACTACAATTTTGGTTTAAAGAAATTTTAAATATCTTAGAATTATATTTATTTTTATAATAATAATCTAAGGTATGATATCTTTTATTAGAATTTGAATACTTAAACATAAAAATCACCTTTTTGTATTATATACCAAAAATCTAGAAATTCAAAATCAAGATAAAAATAGTATTTACTAAACTATTTCTTTTTGTTATAATTTATATGAGAATAGACCTATTGTCTTTTTGTGATGTGAAAGGAAATGATAAAATGAAAAAAAATTTTATTTATTTGACAACTTTGTTAATGTTTTTCGTTGGAATGACAAATGTTTTTGCAGTTGATATTCAAAATAATGGAATAGTTTCAGGATTTGATATCAACACTAATCCTTATTCTTGTAGTGGAGTAAATAAAGGAGTATATAATTTAACGGATGAAAATAATAAATTGTATTACTCTGCACTTTGTAGCGTTGATTTTCCTTGTATTAATGGAAATGATGCTTGTGGTGATATTATTCCTTATACAGAAACTAATACTTGCTATATAACATGTGATAATTATACTAATATAGCAAATATTGGAACAAATCAACATAATATTTGGAATAAGATTAGTTCTTATCCAACAATTTCTTGTAGTAATGGGTATGCTGATACAGAGCAATATAATGCAGCTATGCAAAAATTAATACATGAAGATGGTGTATGTGATGCAGATGATCTTTTTTATGCCTTATATGAATATTCAAATGGTTCCAGTAAAGTTGTAACTGTCAGACCACCTCAACAATGTGATCCAACAATATCGGTTACTAAAATATGCAAAGGTTTTAGTAGTGGAAAATTTACGGTAAAGATAGGAAATGAAACAAAAGAAGTATCTTGTGGTGAAACAAGTGAAGCAGTAATTGTTACTGCTGATACACCTATTGCCATTGAAGAATTAAATAATTCAGGTTACTTAGTTTATATAAGTGATAATGTTGAAAATGGAACAATAATTCCTAAACAAGGTGAAAAACAGGAAATAACTATAATTAATGCTTTAGCTAAAGTAAATTTAACAAAATTAAATGCAGTAAATAATGCTCCAATGTCTGGCATGAAATTTTCTTTAGAAAAGAAAGTAAATGGTGAATGGGTTAAAGCAACTAAAATTGATGGAACTCAGTTTGAAGACTTAACAACTGATAATAATGGAAAATTAACTTTTGCTGGAGTTCCCATTGGAGAATATAGATTAGTAGAAGTTGAAAATGCGACTGGTAATTATGTTGCAGCAGATCCTTATGAATTTAAAATTAATAAAGATACAGTAGATCAAGAATATTCAGAAAATATAACTTTAAAAAATAATCCATTTGAAATTAAATTTATCAAAGTGGATGAAAATGGTAATACTTTAGGTGATTCTGTATTCATGATTGATAAACAAGATGAAAAAGGAGTTTTTCATACTGTTTCTGAACCAACAATAGATAAAAACGGAAGCATGATACATCTTGAAAAAAATGGAGTTTATAAAATTACAGAACAACAATCACCTTTAGGCTATGATGTTTTAGGTGCTCCATTTATAATAAAAATAGCAAATGGAAAAGTTACAATTGAAGAAGGAGATTTAAATTATATATCTGTTTTAGAAGAAAATGGAATTTATACACTAAAAGTAATAAATGATAAATCTAAGGTTAAAATATATAAAAGAGATAGTGCAACAGCAAGTATTTTGGCAGGTGCAAAAATGGTACTTACTAAAAAAGATGGAACTTTAGTTGCAAACTTTACAACTGAAAAGGATTCTTCTTTTGCAATTGAACTTTTACCAGGGTCATATATCTTATATGAAGAAAGTGCTCCAAAAAATTATGAAAAAACTAATGTAAAATTTGAATTCGTAGTAAAAGAAGATGGAACAATTGAAGCAATAACTATTAATTCTTCTTTTGAAATTGATGGAATGAACATAAATGTTTATAATGTAAAGCCAACAACTGTCCCTAATACTGGAGTTGCTTTAAACATTATTATAATTATAGGTGGAATTGCTTTAATAGGTTTTGGAGGATATTTAGTATATAGTAATGTTAAAAAAAGAAAAAATATCTAACAAACAGGTAATACTTATTGCAGTACTTTGTATAATACTTGGTATATCACTTTTAGGACATGATTATTTCTTGGCTAAGAAAGATAAAGTTTATGAAAAAATGAGCTTTGAGTTGTCAAGCATGCCAGAAGAAATTAATGACAATACCTTAAATGATGATGGAGAATTATCTGATGATGATGAAGTAATTAATAACATATTAGAAAATGAATCACCAAGTGATAGTACGCAAACTAGTAAACCACCATCAACGACTATAACTTATAATTATATTGGATATTTAGAAATACCTAGAATTAAATTAAAAAAAGGTTTTGTTGATATTAATTCTAAAGATAATGATGTAAATAAAAATGTTGCCATTATGAAAGATTCTGTGTATCCAGATATTGATGGCAGCTTGATGGTTATGGCCTCTCATAATGGAACCTGTTGGAATTGTTATTTTAAAAATTTAGAAAAGCTATCAAATAATGATATTATTAATATCTATTATAATAATGTTAGATATACTTATAAATTAGTTAATATTTATGAAGTGAAAAAAACGGGGCAAGTTTCAATTTATAGAAATTCACGTAAAACAACTTTAGCACTTGTAACCTGTAAGTGGGGAACCAAAGATACACAAGTTGTTTATATTGCAGAACTTGATAATAAACAAAATTTATAATAAAAAGAAAAGGGTGATATAATGGGTTATACATTTTTAGATAGAATAAAAATATTGTTTAACTTAATTATATCTTCTCCTTTTTTTTTATCAGTAGTAGTAATATTTTTACTTACTACTTTTGTCTTGGTTTTATATAACAGAATAAGAAATAAAAAATTAAAATATGTAATAGCTTTTGGGTATCTTTTAATTGCAATTCTTATTTTAATTAAATATGGAAAATCAATTATTAGTTTAAGTGATAATTTAGTAGATCAAGTTTTTTCTTTCTTATATTTTCCTAATATTATTTCATATTTTTGTATGATAATTATTACTATTCTCATTTTAATTACAACTTTTGTTAATAAAAATACTAAATTTTTTACAAAAGCTTTAAACATCGTTTCATTTGTTGTTATTCTTATTTTATTTGTTTTAACACTTGATGTTATCATAAGATATGATATTGACATATATACTAAAACAGAAGTATTTAGAAATGATACTTTAGTGGTTTTAATTCAAGCTAGTACGTTTATATTTGCTTTATGGGTGCTTTTACTTTTTATAAATTATATTGTTAATATAATAAATGATAGACTGGATAAAAATAAATTCCACGAAATTGAAGAAAAAGTAGATGATAAAGTACAAGTATTTGAAATACCAGATGAAAATATTGATGATTTTGAAAAAATGACTGATGAAGAATTTTCTAAATTGGTAAAAGAAAACAAAAATAATTTATACCAAGAAATATTTAAAACTAAATAAATTATATTTTTAAAGTATTGGAGTTTTTTCTAATACTTTTTTTAATATTATTTGTTTCTAAAACAAATTTATTATATAATATAAAAAGACGGAGGATGTTATGAATAGATTAAGTAAAGAAGAAGTATTACACGTAGCTAATTTAGCAAGATTAGAATTGACTGAAGAAGAAATAGATACATATGCAATAAAATTAAAAGAAATACTTGATGAGGTAGATAAAATCAAAGATATTGAAGTTTTATCTGATGAGGTTATGATAAGTCCAAATGATAATATTTGTGTTTTATCAGATGACAAAGAAAAAGAAATGTTAACTAAAGAAGAAATACTAAAGAATGCTCCAAAAAAATATGCAGATTATATTGAAGTAAGGGGTGTATTTGAATAATGAATTATTTAGATTTAAGTATAAAAGAAATAAATAAATTGTTAAAAGAAAATAAAATTAAACCAATTGATTTAGTCAATGAAGCATTTAAAAAAATAGAAGATAACAAAGATTTAAATTGTTTTATTACTTTAAATAAAGAAGGAGCCATAAAAAAAGCATTAGAACTAGAAAATAAAGAAGTTGATAATATTTTATTTGGCATTCCTATTGCCATAAAAGATAATATTGTAACAAAAGATTTACTTACAACTTGTGGATCTAAAATGCTTTCTAATTTTAATCCTATATATAATGCCCATGTTGTTGATTTAATAAATGAAAAAAATATGATTATAATAGGAAAATGTAATATGGACGAATTTGCTATGGGAAGCTCTAACAGGACAAGTTTTTATGGTAACGTTTTAAATCCATGTGATAAAACTTTGATTCCTGGTGGCTCTTCAGGTGGTTCTGCAGCTTGTGTTAGTGCAGGACTTGTTCCTTTATCTTTAGGTAGCGATACTGGAGGATCAATAAGACAACCGTCTAGTTTTTGTGGTGTTGTAGGACTAAAACCAACATATGGAAGAATATCAAGATTTGGCCTTGTGGCTTTTTCAAGTTCTTTGGATCAAATTGGACCAATAGCTAGAAATGTCTATGAAAATGCTTTGCTTTTAAATATTTTATGTAGTAAAGATGAAAGAGATTTGACAAATGTTGAAACAGAAAAAGAAGATTTTACTAGTTTAATTGGAAAAGATGTTAAGGGCTTAAAAGTGGCAATTCCTAAATTTTATGTAAGTGATTTAATTGACAAAGAAATCCTTGATAATTTTTATAAAGTAGTTTCTATCTTAAAACAAGAAGGGGTAGAAGTAGAAGAAGTTGATATGAAATACTTAGATAACGCTGTATGTTTATATCAAGTAATAGCACTTGGAGAAGCTAGTACTAATTTAGCAAGATTTGATGGAATAAAATATGGTTATAGTTATGATGATGCTAAAAATATTGAAGAATTATATAAAAAAACTAGAAGTGAAGGATTTGGTGCTGAAGTAAAAAGAAGAATGATGATAGGATCATATCTTTTAAGTGGGCCAAATGCTAAAATATATTATAATAAAGCTTTAAAAATTAGAAAATGCATGAGTTTAGAATTTTCTAAAGTATTTGAAGATTACGATTTAATAATTGGACCAACTACAACTTCATTTCCTTGTAAGTTAGATAAATTGATAGATGATGCGAATAAAAGCTTTATGGATGATATTTTAACAATTCCAGTTAATATGGCAGGTCTTCCTGGACTTAGTCTTCCGATTTATAAAGGAAAAAATAATCTTCCAATTGGAATGCAGATAATTGGCAATAGATTTGATGAAAAAAGAGTTTATCAATTGGCTTCATTTATAGAAAAAAAGATTAACTTAAGAGGTGAAAATAATGAATAAAGAATATACACCAACCATAGGAATAGAAGTACATGTTGAAGTTTTATCTAATACTAAAATATTTTCTCATTCTATAAATGGCTATAGTGATTCAGTTAATACTAATGTTAATATCATAGATTTAGGTTATCCTGGAGTATTACCAAGAGTAAATAAAGAAGTTGTTCATAAAGCTTTAAAAGCAGCTCTTGCTCTTAATTGTAGTATTAATAAAAAAATGCATTTTGATCGTAAATGTTATTATTATCCAGATTTACCAAAAGGATATCAAATAACCCAAAATGAAACTCCAATTGGCTTTAATGGACGATTAAAAATAGATGATGATAGATATATTGATATAGAAGAAATGCATATTGAAGAAGATACTTGCAAAAGTATTCATGTCAATGGAAAAACACTTTTAAACTACAATAGAAGTGGTGTACCATTAATCGAAATAGTATCAAAACCTGTTATAAAATCAAGCGATGAAGCAGTTAAATATCTAGAATCACTAAGAGAACTATTACTATATCTCGAAGTTAGTGATTGTAAGATAGAAGAAGGTTCAATGAGAGCAGATGTCAATGTTTCAGTAAGCAAAACTGAAGTTTTAGGAACAAAATGTGAAGTGAAAAATATTGGATCAATATCTAATGTTAAAACTGCTATTGAAGAAGAAATACATCGTCAGATAAATATATTAGAACAAGGGGGAAAGATAGTACCTGAGACAAGAAGATTTGATTCTAAAACTAATACAACTGTATCAATGAGAAAAAAAGAAGTAGGAAATGATTATAGATATATACCAGATGCTGATATTCCTTACGTTATTTTAGATGATTCTTATATTGAAAGTGTAAAAAAATCTTTAGTTATGCTACCAAATGAAAGAAGAAAAATATACAAAGAAAATGAAATATCAGATGTTAATATTGATAAACTTATAAATAATAAACCTTTATCAGATTTCTTAGATAAATTTATAGATAAAAATATTAATTTAAAAATCGCTAGCAATATCTTACTTGGAGATATATCATCTTATTTAAATAAAACAGGACAAAAAATAACTAATACTTACTTAGAAAATAAATTTATTGATATTGTTAATAGTTTAAATGAAGGTAAAATGTCATCAAAGAATTTTAAAGAAATAATTAATGATTGTCTTGAAAAAGAGGACACATTAGAAAATATTTTAAAAGAAAATAACATATCATTAGTTAGTAACGAAGATGATTTACTTATTATTATAAATAAAGTTTTGGAAGAAAATAAAAATAGTGTTAATGACTATAAAAATGGTAAAGATAATGCTTTTAAATATTTAATGGGAATGGTTATGAAAGAAACTAAAGGAAGTGCTAATCCTGTAGTTGTAAATAATTTATTAAAAGATTTACTGTCAAAAGATGTAAATTGATAAAAATTCTTAGATAAGTTATAATAATTTATAGTATAAGGAGTTGAATTTAATGGATAAAATTAAGAAAATTCTAAAAGATAATAAATATACAGTTATAGGATTATTGATTTTTATTGTTGTTGCTCTTATTATTTCTTTTTTATATAATTTATTATTTTCTGGTGCTGGTAATCCAGTTTATGGAAATAGATTAGATGGAATAGAAAACGTTGAGATAACTAAAGAAGACAAAGAAAAAATCGTTAATACTTTAAAAGATAATAAAATTGTTATGGAAGCAAGCTGTGATATCAAAGGTAAAATATTAAATGTTATTATTAAAGTTAATAAAGATACAAAATTAACTGATGCTAAAAAATTAACTAGTATAATTACAGAACAAATTTCAAAAGAACAAAAAGAGTTTTATGACATTCAAGTATTTTTAGATATTGATGGTGAAGAAATAGATGGATATCCTACAATTGGATATTTAGGAAAAAATGCTAAAGACTTTAAATATACAACAGCATCATATGAAAAAGATGAGGAGTAGTAATTTATGAAATTAAAAAGAAAAAAAACCAAAATTGGTAATATTATATTAAAAATATTAATAGGACTTTTAATATTAGGAATCTTAGGTGTTGCAGTTTATTATTTTTTAACTGCAGAAGATGAAGACAATAATTTAACCCTATTAGAAAAACAGTGGATTGAAAGCAATAAATCTGTTTTAGTAGATATAGATATTCCAAACAATACTTATATTTATTCCAATTCTGGAGAAGGAGTTTTATTTGATTTTTTAGATTATGTAAAAACTGAGACGGGTTTAGAATTTAATAAAAAACCATATAATTATAAAACAGAAGAAGAATTTAATGGATTATCAGTTGTAGTATTAGATCCAAATAGTGCCATAAAACAAGATGACATTATAATTTTAGAAGATAATTATGTTTTATTAGGACAAGAAGAAGGATATCTAAATGATTTAGAAATAATAAATGGTACAACTGTTGGTATTTTAGAAAATGATTCTAATTATTTAAAATCATTCTTTACTAATAAATATTTAACATATAAATCATATAATTCTATTACAAATTTATTAAAAGATCTAAAAGATAATAAAGTATCATTTGTTATTATTCCAAGATATAGTTATTTAAATGATATAATAGATCAAAATGTTTTTGTAAAATATGTTATATCAGATCTTTCAAATAAATACGTTTTAAGACTTGGTACTAATGAAAAATTGAATAATATTATTATAAAATTATTAGAAAATTATAAATCATCTATACTTAGATTAGATTATGAAGAAAATCTTTTTAATTTTTATAGCAAAAAATATGAACTTACAGAAATATCAAAGTCAACTCTTGTAAGCAAAGTTTATAAATATGGTTATATTAAAAATACTTCGTATAACGTTTTAAATAATAATAAAATTTATGGAGTAGCAGGTGAGTATATTAATTCAATTGTTAATATGACAGACATGGAATTTGATTATATTGCCTATGATAATATTAACGATTTAAAAAAAGCTTTAGATACAGGAAAACTTGATTTAGCATTTATTGATGGAACTTATGACAATGAAAATTATCTTAAAACTGTATCAAGTTTTAGCGAAGAATTTACTGCATTATCAAATGTTTATCAAGATATAAGTAATAAATATGGACTTATAAATAATAAATTATATTTAAAAAATAATAATAGTTTATATGACTATGTTTCAAATAACATAAGTAGCAGTATAAAAACAGTAGAAAATTATGAAAGTAAAATAAGTGATGATGGTATAATTTTATTAGATAAAACTGATTATTTATATTTAAAAGATAGTAAATTGAAAAATTATAAATACTTATTTACAGATAATTATAATGGAAATAAGATGTTTGTAGTTAAACAATCTGATGATGTTTTATACAATTTATTAAACTTTACCTTAAATAATACTAATTCTTTGGAATATGAAATGCTAGCTATAAATAACTTGCTAGAAATTCAAGAATCAGTTGGAAACTTTAAAGGTATTTATATGATTGTTGTTGCTATTATATTATGTCCAATAATAATAGGATTTTTGGTAATATTAATTATGAAGAATTCTAAAAATTTGAAGATAACAAAAAAGGAAAATATCTTAAAATATAACGATATGTTAACAAATTTGAAAAATAGAAATTATTTAAATGATAATATTGAAAAATGGGATAATACTAAAGTTTACCCTAGAACTATTGTTATAATAGATTTAAATAATTTAAAATATGTCAATGATAATTATGGACATGAAGCAGGTAATGAGCTTATTAAAAAAGCTGCTGCAATCTTAATTAACACTCAACTTGAAAAAAGTGACATAATTAGAACTGATGGAAATGAATTCTTAATTTATTTGTTAGGTTATAGTAAAACCCAAATTAATGCATATTTATCAAAATTATCAAAAGAATTTGAAAAACTTCCATATGGATTTGGTGCAGCAATAGGATATAGTATGATAAATGATGAAATTACAACAATTGATGACGCAATAAATGAAGCAACAATTGAAATGCGAATGGATAAAGAAAAGAACTACAGATAATATGAAGAAAAAAATAATAAAAACAATTAAAAATTTTTTAAAAATATTGAACCAGCCAGAAATGCAAGTATTGCCAGGACAATTAGCATATAATATGCTAATTTCCTTTGTACCAATACTTGCTATTTGTGCTACAATAATATCAAATTTTATTTCTAATTTTAATTTGACAAATATAATCAATGATTACTTGCCAAATTCTTTAGCACAGATTATAATACCACTTATAACAACTAATGAAAACACAAGTATTTTAATAGTTATTTTAGGTTATATATTTATGGCGACAAAAGCTCCTAAATCAATAATTATCTCGTCAAATAGCCTATATAAAATAAAAGAAGATAATAATTTGAAAATAAATTTAAAAGCAATATTTATGACAATTATTTTAATTATACTTTTAATTTTTATGATATTTATACCAATATTAGGTAGCATTATCATAAAATTAATTCAAAAATATTTTGAAATATCTAAGTATATTGGTATTTTAAAAGTAATAAAAATATTAACATCATTTATTTTTGTGTACATTTCAATCAAACTTTTATATACCATGGCTCCATCAAAAGAAGTAAAGAGCAGTACAACAACAATTGGAGCAATATTTACTAGTATATCTTGGATAATAGCAACAGAAATATTTTCATTTTATATTACTAACTTAGCTAGATATAATGAACTTTATGGTAATTTTGCTAATCTTATTATTTTGCTACTTTGGGTATATTTACTTGCATATTTATTTGTTGTTGGCATGGCAATGAATATTAATGTATATAATTCTTTGCCAAAAGAGGAAGTGAAAGAATGAAAAAAATAAAGAGACTTTTAGAAAAAATAAAATTATATTTGCAAAAAACAAAACAAATTTTAAAAGAGAATCCCTTATTTACATGGTTTGTTATTGGAAGTGTTATTAATGGAACGCTCCTTAGATTTTTAACAGTCAAAAATTATTTTGCAATCTCACCAATTCTTAGTGATTTATTTATATCACTTCTTTTTGGAGGATTATATTTTTGTTTTAAAGAAAAAAATAGATTTAAATATATATTTGCTTTATCAATAATATTTTCTATAGTGGGAATAGCAAATATAGTTTATTATCATTATTATAATAGTTTTATTTCAGTAACATTTATTTCTTTTGCATTAACTAATACTGAAACAGGAGATGCAAATGTAGTTGGTAACCTTTTAAACATTGAATTTTTTATTCTTTTATGGTTTCCGATTTTTATGTTCTTTTATAATAGAAAGTTAAAAAGTAAGAATATTGAGATCAAAGAATATAGTAAGCAAGAAAGAAAAAAAGTTTTAAAAATTATTTATACTTGGTTTTTCTGTCTTATTTTATTATTTTTAACCACCTTAGATTTAGTTGATTATGGTAGATTTTACAATCAATGGAATAGAGAATATTCAGTTACAAAATTTGGAGTTTATTTATATCAATTAAATGATATTATAGTAAGTATTGAACCAAAAGTAGCGCCACTTTTTGGTTCTGATAAAGCAAAAAAAGAAATTTCAGATTATTATGAAGAAATTGATAATAAACAAACTATAAATGAATATACAGGTATTTTTGAAGGTAAAAATATAATAGCAATTCATGCTGAAAGTATTCAAACACTTGCTATGGAACAAGAATTTAATGGAATATCTGTGACACCTAATTTAAATCGTTTAGCAAGTGAAGGAATTTATTTTAGTAATTTTTATTCCCAAGTAAGTATTGGGACATCAAGTGATACTGAATATTTAGTAGCAACATCTTTTATGCCAGTTAAAAGTGGTACAGCATTTGTTAATTATTCTGATAAAACTTATCCATCAATGTATAAAATACTTAATGAAAATGGCTATTATACATTTTCAATGCATGCCAATACTGGTGATTTTTGGAATAGAAATAACATGTATAAATCATTAGGATATGATAAATTTTATGAAAAAAATTCATTTGAAATAGATGAGACAATTGGATTTGGATTAAGTGATAGATCATTTTTTACACAAGCTGTTAATATAATTGAAGAAATTTCTAACACAAATGATAAATTTTATGGTACAATAATTACGTTAAGTAATCATACCCCATTTGAAGATGTTGATAGTTATGGCTATTATGATGTAAGTATGACAGTTGATGGTATAACTTATCCATATCTTGAAGGAACAAAACTTGGTAATTATTTTAAATCAGTACATTATGCTGATAAACAAATTGGAATGTTTATTGATTTATTAGATGAAAAAGGTTTACTTGAAGATACAATTATTATAATATATGGAGACCATGATGCTAGAATTGCTAAAAGTGAATGGGAATA
>JAQXMG010000089.1 GCA_029012525.1 bacterium | reverse complement strand
AGAGGTTCAATACCTTTTGAATGATCTATTAAGTATTTTGCATTAACACCAAATTCTTTATAAAGTTTTTTTTCATCACAACAAGATACATCATACATATCTTTTAAATGTAACTTATGAAGTCTTTCTTCAGTAGATTTTCCTATTTGCCAAAAATCATGTAAAGGTGTATGATGCCATAAATTTTCTTTATATAAATTTTCAGTTAAATAACCAATATTGGATGAATTATGTTTTGCAATTATATCCATTGCTATTTTTGCAAGGTAAAGATTAGTACCAACCCCTGCTGTTGCAGTTATTTTTGATTTTTCATAAACTTTTTCTATTATAAATTTAGCAAGTTCTAATGGCGTTTTATTATACATTTTTAAATATGGTGTTATATCGATAAAGACTTCATCTATTGAATAAATATAAATATCAGAACTAGAAAAATATTCTAAGTAAATTTCATAAATTTTGGAAGAATATTCTAAATATTTTTTCATTCTTGGTTTTGCTATAATTGGTTTTATATTTTTGGGAATTTCATACATTCTGCATCTATTTCTAATTCCCAGTGATTTCATTTTAGGAGTTATTGCAAGACATATAGCACCTTTACTAGTAGAGTCAGCAACAACTAAAAAAGTTTTAAAAGGATCAAGGTTTCTTTCTACACATTCAACAGATGCAAAAAAAGTTTTTAAATCTACACATAAATAAAATTTTTCCATAAATACCACCAACATCATTATATAGCAAACATAGGTTTTGTAAAGACATATTTTTAAAATTACCAAAAACTAACAAAATTTTACAAAAAAAACAAAATATCTTTTAATATTATTGATAATATTAAAATTTTGTGATATCTTTATAATTATAAGGAGGATATAAAAAAATGAGAAAATTCATGAGTTTATGCATGGCATTATTAGTAGGATTTTTAATGCCACAAATAGTTCAAGCTGCAGAAGTTTTACCAGAAGCAGTAGATGGTAAAATTACCCTAACAGAAGATGTTACTTTAACTAGCGCTTTTGTTGTTGAAAGTGGAAAGAATATCACTTTAGACTTAGCAGGATTTACTTTAAAAAACGATACTAGTCTTAAAGCCGATACAATCTACGTAGAAAAAGGCGCTACATTAAAATTAACAGGTAACGGAACTGTTATTAATACAACAAAAGGATATGCTGCTTTATATAATAATGGTACAACAGTAATAGATGGCGCTACATTAAAACGTGATACTGCTGGTGATAACAATTATTATGTAATCTTAAATCATGGTAACATGACAATTGAAGATGCTAATGTTTCTGTAAATGGAACAGGATCAAGTTTAGTTGAAAATGGATATTATGATTTTACTAGCACTAATGAAAGAAAAGGATACGTTGAAGGAGTTAATGAAAAAAATCCAAAACTAGTTGTTAATGGTGGAATGTTTGATGGTGGTATGAATACTATTAAAAACGATGATAACGCTGTTTTAGAAATCAATGATGGTACTTTTAAAAATAGTTATCAAGTATCATTAATGAACTGGAATATTGCTACTATTAATGGTGGTACTTTTGAAACTCCAGCTGGAAACGATAAAACAAACATTTTCGTAGCTAGTTATGGAGCTGATTCAGTTGATAAAGGTGTTCTAGTTATCAATGGTGGTACATTTAATGCTGAACATCTATTAGAAGGTTATAAAGGATTAACTACTCCAGTTGAAATTAATGGTGGAGAATTTAATAATACAGATACTTTCTTTAATGAAGATCCAACAAAAACCCCATCTGCAACAGTTGCAAATGGTGCAGAAATTAAAGGAGAAGTTGAAGCTCCAGTATCTGCACTTAAATATGCTAAAGAAGGTGCTACTGTTACATTAAACAGTGAATTAAATCTTGATGATGTAATTACTGTTCCTGAAGATGTAACTGTTTTACTACCAGATGATGAAATTGGAGAAAAAGTATTTGTTGATAATGGAGATGGTACTTTCACTATTGCAGAAAGTGCTGATATTACAAAATTACTTGAAGTTTTAGAAAAAGTGCTTGAACTAAATGAAGATGATTATACTGAAAAATCATTAAAAGAATTTGAAGCTCTTTTAACTTCAATTGAAGATGAAATTGGAGAATTAAATTTCACTAAAGATGAACAAGATAAAGTTGATGCTATTACTAAAAAAATAGAAAATGGAATGGCAAAACTTGTTAAGAAAAACTCTAACCCAGAAACTGGAGATAATATCTTATTATATGTTTCTTTAGGAATTGTTTCACTTCTTGGATGTGGTTTTGTAGTTAAATCAAAAAAATTCAATTAAAAATAAAAGCTCTTCGATTGAAGAGCTTTTATTTTATCTTAATATAAATAAATATGGCGTCCTTGATTGGATTCGAACCAACGACCTATTGCTTAGGAGGCAATTGCTCTATCCAGCTGAGCTACAAGGACATGTTTTTATAAAAGTATTATACCACATATTAATACATTTTTAATATAATATTTTTGATTTAATAAATAAAAAGTGCTATATTAATAAAGTAATTAAATACATTAATTATATTAAGGAGAATTTTATGAAAAGACATTTAAGAATAGGACTTTTTACTGATGTTTATTACCCTTTTATTTCTGGTGTTGTTGTTGCAGTTGATACTCTTCGTAAAGCTTTGGAAGAACAAGGACACAAAGTTTATATCATTTCAATAAATAATGATTTAAAAAATAACAAATATATAAAAAAAGGAAATTGTATAAAAATACCTGGAACTCCAATTGGAGTTATGGATTTTTCATTTAGATTTACCTATCCATATAAATCTATTAAATATATTAAAGATTTAAAACTTGATTTAATTCACTCTCATACTGAATTTAGCATGGGAATGTTTGCCAAGTCTATAGCTAAAAAATTAAATATTCCTATGGTACAAACTTTTCATACTTTATATGAAGATGGAATTAATTATATAACTAAAGGATATTTTCCTAAAACAAGTAAAGGAATTTTAAAAATGTATATGAAAACTTTCTTTAATAACACTATAAAAGAAGTAATTGTTCCAACTGATAAAACTAAAGATTTCCTAAAACAAAGATATCATTTAAAACAAAATATTAATATCATTCCAAATGGCATTGATACTAAAAAGTTTGATTATAAAAAGATATCAAAAAAAGACATACTAAAATTAAAAAAGTTATATAAAATAAATGATCATGATTTTGTGGTTTCATGGATTGGTAGACTTGGGTATGAAAAAAGAGTTGATTATTTAATTGATGGCTTTAAATATGTTGTAAAAAACAAAAAAAATGTTAAACTTTTAATCGTGGGTACAGGTCCAGAAGAAAAAAAATTAAAAGAACTAGTAACAAAACTTAATTTAGATAACTATGTAATTTTTACAGGTAGAATAGACTATGAGCAAATAAATAGATACTATAATCTATCTAACGTTATAGTAAGTGCCTCACACTTTGAAACTCAAGGTCTTACTTTAATTGAAGCATTTGCAGCATCTGTTCCAGTTGTTGTTATTGATGATAAAAGCTTTACCCCTATTGTTAAAAATAGATATAATGGTATGATCTTTAAAACAAAAAAAGAATATGCAAAATGTATAGAATACTTAATTGATAATAAAAATGAATATGAAAAAATGAAAGAAAATGCCTATAATTTTTCAAATAATTTTTCACTTGCTACTTTTGCAAACAAAATAATATCTGTTTATGAAAGAGTTTTAGATGATTATTCTAGTAATGATAACAATAATAAGTCCAAGAAAAAAATATTTAAGCGTTAATTTATAATTTTTATAACTAAGAGACGTTTTAAGAATAGAAAATATTGATATTTGAAACATGATCCCCGCGATTATAGCAAATAAAACTCCTAAAGTTATGTTATTTATAAATGGTCTAAGAAAAAAATAAGCAATTATACCTCCTAACACTTCAGAAAAGCCTGATATTAAGGTATAAAAAAATGCTTTATTTTTTTTATTTGTCGAGTAATACATAGGAAGAGCTATGCTAATTCCCTCTGGTATATTATGAAGAGCAATACTAAATGTCAAAAGAATACCTAAATTAATATCTTGATAACTAGATATAAATGTAGCCATTCCTTCTGGTATATTATGAATAATAATAGCAATCATAGATATTAAACCAATTTTAAAGAGTTTATTATCATCATATTTTTCAGGTAAACTTTTATCAATAAACATTGAAATATTTACTCCAATTACAAAGAAAAACATTATTGTTAAAATAACATAAACGATATTAAAATCTTTTATCAAAAGTTCATAACTTTCCGGTAAAAGATCTAAAAATGATATAAAAAACATGACAGAACTTGAAAAAGCAAGAGCACTTATTATTATTTTATTTTGTTTAGTTTTATTTATAAAAATTATAAAAAAACCTAGTACTGTTGAAATTCCCGCTAAAAATGTAAGTAAAAAACATATAAAAAAATTCATAAATATCACTACTTAATTTTATTTTAGTAAGTAATTATTTATGAATTATTATTTCATTATTACATTTCATAATTTTTTTCTTGCTCTTTCAAAAGAAACAAGATTATTCTTTTCATTTTTGACATACGTATTAAAATTTTGTTCTATAGATTCCAAATTTTCTTTAACGTCATCTAATAAACTCACATTACATTTAACATAATTTGCTAAAGTAAAATCATATTTTTCAATAATACTGATTAAAAAATTATTAATTCCATGACTTTGCAACTTATTATATTCATTAAAATATTTATGAATCAAATCTTCCAAAGAATTAATTTCAAAAAATATTTCGTTAATAATTTTCTTAGCAAAAAAATTCAGAAATATACAATTATTTTTATAATTAAATTTAATAAAAATAAAACCATATCCTAAAATATTATTATCTTCATTATGATTGCTTTTATAATTATTTATAAAACTCATTTCAGCATTATAAATGGCATCAACCATTGTTTTATAATAATAACTAAAAAAGCTTTTTTCCTCATTTTTTAATAATTCATATGTTTGTAATAATACTTCTTTATAATTAATATCAATTATTCTATTATTTTGCAAACAAGTATAACTTACTGCATCAACAAAAGATTTATCATCAAAAAATTTATTCATTAAAAAATTTACAAATTCATAATTATTTTTAACTCTAGAACTACACAAATTATAATAATTTTTATCATTCGTTATATCTATTACTTTCATCATAAATCTATAATCATCTTGTAATTGTTCTTTTATATCAATATCTATTTCATTATTTCTTATATAGTTAAATAAACAATCATCATTCACAACACATCACCATACTTAGATATTATAACTAAATTTATTACTTTGTCAAAATAATCTTAAATGTTGTTAAATAATCTTTTGATGATGCTGTTATTTTACCACCATGATTTACTATAATACTTTTAGCAATAGCAAGCCCCAATCCATATCTGTTATCATTTCTATTTCTTGATTTATCGCCACGATAAAATCTTTCAAAAATCTTTTCTTCCTCACCTTTTTTTATTTCTTCTCCTTTATTCGTCACCTTTAAAGTAATATTATCTTTTACACTTTTTAAAGATACTTTTATTGAACAATTTTTATAACTATGCTTTATTGCATTATCTAAAAGAATAGAAATAACTTCTCCTATTTCTTTTTCATTGCAATTAAACATAATATCATCTTGAATTACTGATTCTATTTTTAAATTATTTTCATACGCCAAAGCTTCAAAAGTTAAAATAGTTTTATTAACTATTTTTGATAAATTAATATTAGAAAATGCCTCTTTATCAACTTCACTTTCTACTTTTGATAAATCTAACAAATCACAAACTAACCTATTCATTTTTTCTGTTTCTGTCTTAATATTATCAAGATATTTAGTCTCATCTTTATTATTTTCTAAAGCATCAGCACTTGCCATAATAACTGCAAGTGGCGTTTTTAATTCATGAGAAGCATCTGCTATAAAATTTTTTTGTTTTTCAAAACTATCTATTACTGGTTTTGTTATCCAATTTGTTATAACTTTAGATAAATAAATGATTAAAACTTCAAGCAAAGCAAATAAAACTAAAGAGATTTCTAGACATAGCACTAAATATCTTTGACCATTATAATTATCAATAATTATCAAAAAAGAACCACTTTTTAATATATAAAAATATCTATTAAAATATAAATTTTCACTTTTTAATTTATTATTTAAAATACTATTTGCAACACTTACTAGCCTACTAGTATCTTCACTACCATCATAATTATGACTTATAATTTTTTTTATATTATTATTTTTATCAAGAATCATAGTATAAACTTTATAATTAATAAAAATATTTTTATCTAAGGAAGTAATATTTTCTTCATTTGTGATTATATTTTTTATTTGATTTAAACTACCTTTTATATTTTCTTTTTCAGTATTATAAAGTTGACTATTATATATTATTAATAATATAAAAAGAAATATAGTAAAAATTGAAAGAATTGTATAAAAAACTTTATTAGTTAATTTTTTCATATAACTATGCCTCTAGCTTATAGCCTAATCCTCTAACTGATTTTATATTAACTTTTGATCCAATTATTTTTATCTTTTTTCTAATAAATGAAAGATAAGCTTCAAGATTATTAGATTCTATTTCATTATCAATTCCCCAAACTTTATTATAAATCTGTTCCTTTGATATTATTTGATTTTTGTTATTCATTAAATATTCAAGAAGTAAAAATTCTTTACAAACTATATCAATAGATTCATTGGTTGTAGTACATAAAAGATTAGATTTTTTTATATTTAGTTTTAAATCTCCTACTTCAATATAATCCCTAATTCCTTTTTCATCATTTCTAAGTAAATTGTTAACTCTTGCAACTAATTCTTCAATATGAAATGGCTTTGTTACATAGTCATTTGCTCCACTTTTTAAACCATTTAACTTATCTTCAATCATGGATTTAGCTGTTAACATAATAACTTTTGATGTTATTTCTTTTTCTTTTATATTTTTTAAAATAGTAAAACCATCCATACTAGGAAGCATTACATCTAGTATAATTAAATCATAAGCATTTGATAAAGCATTATATAATCCTTCTTCCCCATCGCAAATTGTATCAACAATATATTTTTCCTTTTCAAGTCTTTCTTTTATTAAATCTGCTAAAGACATTTCATCTTCAATAATCAAAATGCGCACCATACATCACCTTCTTTAAATATTATACACTAAAATATTAAAGAAATATTAAAAAAAACACTTCATTAGATAATAAAATACTTTTTTACAAATACAAATGCTCCAGTTAAAACTACTAAAATGCATAAAACAATAGTTGTAATTGTCATACTTTTTTTAGTTTCTTCCTTAAATACAAGTTCTTCTTTCATTGTAGTACTTACGACTTCATATCTTTCATCATTAAACTCTATTTGATAACCTGACTTTAAATAAATATAAGGATCACTTGAATATCTACCACCACTTATAAATTTATCGTGAGTATTTTTAAAACTAGATGAAAGATTAAAAACATCTTTTGAAGCACTTGATAAGAAATTTCCTCCAGTTATATTAATATTTGTTACTTTAGTATCAGTTGTATTTGCTAAATATTCATAAATAACATTGCTATTTTGACTTCTTAAACTTCCTCCAGTTACAGTTATATCAATGTCACCTGCATAACTACTATTAGATTCTATTTGAAGAGATGCTCCCGATGGATTAACACCATTACTATAACCATCAGTTGGAGTGTTATCAGCACCAGTACAATAAAGTGTGCCATCATTTATTACTAAAACACCAGATTTTATTGCTATTGCAGAATCAATTCCTTCAATATAAGCACCATCTATAACAACTTTTGAATATCCAGCCATATATATTCCTGAACCTAAAGATGTTATTTTTGAATTTTTTTTAATATTTACTACAGGATAATTAGTTTTATTTTTAACATTACCATTTATATAAACTCCAAATCCTTTATCTCCTGCAACATCTAAAACAGAATTTATTGATCCATCTATAGTTACATTAACACCATAAGCAAGTTTTTCATTTTGATCAATAAAAACCCCTGCCCAACCTTCTAAAAAAACATCAGATCCTATATTTACATTACTATAATTAGTATCAGAAGGATTGGTTGAACCTTTAATAACTATTGGAGCATAATAAGGGTTAATTTCCTTTACTGTACCTTTACCTTTTAAAGTAAGGGAACCATTTTGAACTTTAAAAACAATAGATTCTCCTAAAATATTATGACCATTTAAATCAATTGTAATTGATTTATTAATATTTTGAGTATCTCTTAAAGTAAGACTTGATGTTAATGTAATAACATCATCAGATCCTGCTGCTTCAATCGCATCACTTAATAAATCATAGTAATTATTACCAATTCTTGCTACAATACCATCACTTGCTAAAACATTTTTTGGTACTAATAAAAACAACAAAATAAAAAATTTAATGAATTTATTTTTCATAGAAAGTTCTCCTTGATAAAATAATATTCACTAAATCATTTTTTAGAATTTAAAGAAGTTTTTTTACTCAATATCTTATTGATTAAATAACTATTAATAATTATAACAACAAATGAATAAAGTCCTTTTAAAATACCAAAATAATAAATTCCAAAACACAAAATAACAAAATTAATAATAAAATTTGTCATATATATTTTTATCTTAAAATACTTTTTTAAAATAACAGATAAAACATTTATTCCCCCTTGAGAAAAACCTAATCTATAAATATAACCACAAGTAACACCACAAATTATACCTGATATTATAACAAAAATTATTTCATAGTTATTAATATTAAAATTAATAAAACTAGTTAATCTAACAAGAAGTGGATAAACAAATGTTGCAAAAACTGTTCCAAATGTTGTTTCTTTAGGTAAAAGAAAATAACTTAAGATAATCATTATTATATTTATAATTAATATTATAAAAGATGGTCTTAAATCAAAAACATGACTTAATAGTATAGCAAGACCTTGATTACCTCCCGTTGTTAAATTAAGTGGTTTTAAAATCATGTTAAAGTTTAAAGCTGCTACCAATAGCAAAAATAAAAAAAGTAAATATTTTTTTAGTTTTTTCATATTAATCTCCTTTTATTATTATTAGAAAAAAATTAATATGTTAAACCTAGAAATTATTTTTTAATAATTTAATAAATTTTTAAGGTTATTTACTTCTTTATATAAATTATCATTACTTCCTTTAATTAAAAATTCATATCTAAAAATACTAAAACCACTATATTTAGAAACATTTCTACTTTCTATAATTTGATTTGTTATAATATCTGAATTAATAGTCCATTCATTATTACCACTACCTGCATATTTATCAACATTACCTGATTTATAAAGTGCTAAAGCCACAATAAGTTTAGTATCATTATTTAAAATTAAGTCATTCCAAACTTTTAAAGTTTTTATAAAAGGTAAATTTTGATTGTCAAAACCATAATAGATTTGAGGCATTACATAATCTAGATAATTATTGTTTTTTAAAATAAAAGCTATATCTAAATATTCGTCATTTAAATTATTGTTTATATTTCCTGCTGGTGAAATTGAAAACTTAACATTTTTATCTATACTTTTAATTGTTTCATAAGTTTGTTTTATTAAATTACTAATTATATTAGTACGATATTCTTCAATAGAAAGATTTATTCCGCTTTTATTATATTCTTCTAAATCAATAGTTTTCGAAGGATAGAAATAATCATCATATAAAATACCATCTACATCATAATTTAAAACTATTTCTGATATACCATTTAAAATAAGATTTAAAACATCTTCTGACGCAGGATTTAGATATATTCCATCTTTTATTTCTATATTTCTAGTATTTAACCATGAATAAATAATACTATCTTTTGATATATCACTATAATCACTTGTATTTCTCACTCTATATGGATTAATCCAAGCATGTAATTCTATTTTATTTTCATGTGCTTTTTTAATAAAATAATCTAAAATATCTAAATCTAAATAATCTCCTTCATGTTTCACAACAACTTTTGAACTTGCAAAAATATTTGAATTATATATAGCGTCACTAAATGGTCTAACTTGTAAAATGATAGTATTTAAGTTAAAACTTTTAATTACGTTTATCATTTCATTTATTATATCTTTTTTTTCATTTATACTTTTTCCATTTAAAATAGAATAATCAATATATGATATAAAAACTGCTCTAATTTCACTATCTCCTTTTACTACTTCTTCTTTTTTATCTAAAATACAATAAATAAATGATGATACAAAGATTATTGTAATTAAAAAAATAATTAATTTTTTCATATATTTTCTCCAAAATGTTTTTTTAAATACTCTTTTTCTGTAACATAATTTTCATTTAATTTTATCACATGTTTTCTATCTCGATACATTTTTTTATAGTCTTTTATTACTTTATGTTTTTTAAAATTATAGTTATTTAAATATCTTTCTAATAAAAATTTATTATATATAAAATTTTGATTTTTTAAATATCTAGTTATTTCTACAAATAACAAAATAATCATTAATAAAAGATTATAATTTTTGTTAAATACTAAAATTATAATACTAAGTATGTATGATATTATAATAACTAATTTATTACCGGATTTATAATTAAAAAAATAATTACAAACAAGATTAAATATCTTTCCTCCATCTAAAGGATAAATTGGGAGCAAGTTAAATATTAAAAGTGTGTAGTTATAACTTTTAATGGCTAAATAATCTTGATAAAATATTAATCCTTTATTAAAAAGAAAAGTTAAAAATAAAAAACCAATTATTTGAAATAAAGGACCACAAATTAATATTAAAAATTCTTGATAAATTGGTTTATTTAAAGATTCACTAAACTTAACACAACCACCATAAGGATATATTTTTATTTTATCTATTTTCCATTTAAATAATTTTGCCATTAAAAAATGTCCCAATTCATGAATTATAATAAGAAAAAATATAATCATAAATTGTTTAAATAATCCAGTTAAAGTAACAATAATACATAAAAGTAGAAATGTTTTATCAAAGTAAAATATTTTAGAAATATGTTTTATAATCAACAAAATTACCTTCTTTTTCAAAAGCTAAATATAATGTAGTTCCATTTGCCATGCCAAGAATCTCATTTTTTTCCACATAATCATATAAATTAACATTAGAACTTGTTATGTTACCATACCAAATATTTATCCCATCTTCAGTTTGAATTACAATTGTATTTTTAAAATCTTCTTTTTCTCCAATAAAAATTACAATGCCACTTGATAAAGTTGGAACCAAATAATTTTCATCTACCTCTAAAGCAATTCCATCTTTATATATACTTAAACTACTATATTTTAAACTATCATTAAATACAGCTGTTGTTTTACTATCTAAAACATTTTGAAAAGGTAAAATATCTCCAAAATGACTTTTAAAAAATTCATTAATTGTAGCGAATGAAAAATTATCTTCATATATAAATTTATAGATAGTCTTGCTATTATTTTTGTCATACTTTAATACAATTAATCCTACAATTATAAGACAAATACACACTAAAACTTTTGAAAATAATTTTTTAATGAAACCAACAATATTATAATTTGTTTTTTTTCTGTTTTTTTCTAAATATTTGGTTACTGATTTATAATTATTATTCATATTTTTCACCCAATAAATAATATGTTATAGTTTTATATCTTTTTCCTTAAATAATACGACTTATTATTACAAAATAAGCAAAAAGATATAATATTATATATGATATTTAATAAAATACTATTTATAAAGCAACTCATAAAGTAATAAGGAGTATAATTATTCTTTAAATAAATAATAGATATTAAAAACATGATAAAAGTATAAGTAAAAATAATAAATATGGTAAGAATTAATACACTAAAAATATTTAATTTAAATAATTTAAAATAAATAATAACAATAAATGCTAAAAGGAGAAAAATAAAGATATGATATGGAATATTATAATACAATATATCATAGATAAATCCTATTATTAATGATATTACTAGATACTTTTCATTATTTTTTAAGATAATACTTATTATTATTAATGATGATACAACTAAATGTGGTACAAGATAATTTAAATTATTAATATTATTAAGTATATTATCTAAAAAAAATGTTA
>JAQXMG010000088.1 GCA_029012525.1 bacterium | reverse complement strand
CATTTCACTATAAAAGTTGAAACAAACAAAAAAATCACTTTTTCAAATCAGTGATTTTCTATATAAAACTTGACTTCCTAGTATAACCAGGGAGTTCAAGTGAAACTCTTATGGTGCCGAATGACTGAATTGAACAGTCCTCTGATGCTTACCATGCATCTGTTTTACCACTAAACTAAATCAGCAATTGGTGCTGAAAAGAGGAATCGAACCCCCAACCTACTGATTACGATTCAGTTGCTCTACCTATTGAGCTATTTCAGCACTTATAATTATATTCTATTACAAAAATATAATTTTATCTACTCCTAAATCATGTTTTTCATGTTCTATTTTATCAACAAGACACTCTTTATAACATAATCCTATTTTATAAACATCATTTTTACTAAAGAATTTATCATAAAAACCTTTACCATAGCCAATTCTAAATCCTTTTTTATCAAAACATATTCCTGGAGTTATACAAACACATGAAGAATAAGAAGAAACAATATTATTAGTTATTGGCTCTAAAATATTAAAAAAATCAGGTTTTAATTCATCTAAACTTTTTATATAGTAAAAATTCATTTTATTATTTTCTATTTTTGGTACTGCAACAGGTTTGCGTTTTAAAAAATATTTTATAAGTCTTTTAGTATCAACTTCATTCTGTTTTGATACATAAATTAAAATACCTTTACAATTTCTAACTTTTTTATTTGTTATTACTTTTAAAAAAATCATAAAATCTTTTAATTTTTTAAATTTTATATTCTTTCTAATAGTTTTATATTCATCTCTTAATATTTGTTTTTCCATCTATTACTCCAGTATTAATTACTTATATTTTTATATAATAAAACCCTTGAAAATACAAGGGATAATAAACAAAATTGGTGACCCGTACGGGATTTGAACCCATGAATGACGCCGTGAAAGGGCGCTGTGTTAAGCCACTTCACCAACGGGCCAAAAAAGTTAAATAAAAATGGCGCCCCAACTAGGACTTGAACCTAGGACCCCTTGATTAACAGTCAAGTGCTCTAACCGACTGAGCTATTGAGGCAGAACCATATATTGCTTAATTTTTTAATGGTGGGCCTGGGGGGACTTGAACCTCCGACCTCTCGCTTATCAGACGAACGCTCTAACCAACTGAGCTACAAGCCCAACAAAAACATTAAGCAATATAAATATTACAATAAATTTTCAAATTTGTCTATAGAAAAATGAAAATTTTTTAAAATTTTTACTATTTTTTAATTTTTTCTTACTTACTAATTCAAAATTTCACTAGATTTTCCATTTAAATCAAGTTCACTTCTTCTTCCTAACTTATAACAAAAATATCCAGCAGCTGCAATCATTGTTGCATTATCTGTACAATATTTTATGTCAGGGTAGGAAAAAGTGAAACCTTCTTTTTTTGATAACTCACAAAACTTTTCTCTTATACTACTATTGGCAGCAACACCACCTGCTAATACAAGATTATGACAGTCATACTTTTTTAATGCTTTAATTGTTTTAGAAGTTAAACTTTCTACTACAACATTAGTAAATGATGTACATAAGTCTTCTTTATTTATAGTATTACCTCTTTGTGCTTCATTATGATATAAATTTATTACGGCACTTTTTAATCCACTAAAACTAAAATCAAAACTATCATCATTTTTTGGTATTGGAAGATTATAGCTATCATGTCCTATCTTTGATAATTTATCAATCATGGGACCTCCAGGATAACCAATACCAACAACTCTTGCTACTTTATCAAAACATTCTCCAACAGCATCATCTAAAGTTTTACCAACAACTTCAAAATTATAATGATCTTTCATATAAACAAGTTCTGTATGTCCCCCGCTTATAACAAGACACATTAATGGAAACTTCATATCATGAGATATATTATTGGCATAAATATGACCTGCAATATGATGTACTGGAATAAGTGGTTTATCATAGATAAAAGAAAGTGTTTTACTAGCTTCAATACCAACAAGTAAAGATCCAATTAAACCTGGTCCATAAGTAACTGCAATTGCAGTAATATCATCCATAGTAAGATTTGACTCTTTTAAACACTTTTCAATTACAAATGTTATATCTTTCACATGATTTCTACTTGCTATTTCGGGTACTACCCCACCATATAAAGTATGAATATCAATTTGACTTAAAATAACTGTAGATACTTCTTCTATACCATTTTTAACAATAGAACAGCTTGTTTCATCACAGCTTGATTCTATACCTAATATATAAACATCTTTCATAACATCAACTCCATCAATAATCCATCTTCACCATTGTAATATGATTTTCTTAAAGCAACTTTTTTAAATCCATTGTTTTCATAAAGTTTAATTGCGTACTTATTATTTACATTAACTTCTAATGTTATATTACATAGATTTAAACTTTTTGCTTTTTCGATAACATATTTTAACATATTTGTTCCAATTTTTCTATTCCTAAATGATTCATTAACAAATACATCTATTATTTCCATTCTTTCATAGATAATATCAACAACAATATAACCAATAATTTTTTCTTCTTTGTAAACAAAAAATTTTCTATAAGGATTATTGCCATTTTTATATAATTCTTTTATTTCTTCATAAAATACTTCTTTAATCACAATTTAGATTTTCCTCTGCTTCAGTTTTTTTCAAATAATTAGGAACAAGTAAGTGTGGTTCTACATAATCTATTTTTAAATTATTAAATAAATTTTCTAAATCTGGATTATAATTTATTGTATCAAGATTTTTTACATCTTCTCTTGAAATATAAATGCATTTACCATCTAATTTACTAACAAATTCTTGTAATTTTTCAATACTTATATAACTATCTTGCATAACAATGTTGTAGTTTTTATCGTAAATTCCTGCAAAAACGAAACCACGTCGTGCATCTATTACAGGAACTATATAAGAATAAGAACTATCTTTAACACTTGTTGCCATAACATATAAACTTGATATTTTAGCAAGTTTTTTACTTAATCCCCAGGCATAAGTTTTAGCAATTGTTACACCTACTCTAAGTCCTGTATAAGAACCTGGTCCATTAACAACAATTATCTCATCAACATCATTAGGTTTTAAGTTTAATTCATCCATCATCTCTTTTACTTTAACTAAAGCATATTTTGACATATCCTTTTCTAAGTAAACATAAATACTTTTTAAAACAGATTGATCTTTGACAATACAAGCACAAAAATAACTAGATGAAGTGTCTAAAAAAAGACTAATCATAAGACAGCCTCACATAATTCTTCATATATTCTTCCAATAGGTCTTATAACAAATAGTCTTTTGTCTTCATCAATAATCTTAATTGAAATATCAAGTCTTTCCTCTGGAAGTTCTTCTTTTACTAAGTCTGCCCATTCAATTATTGTTACACCTTTTTTTACAAAATATTCATCAAAATTTATTTCAACATTACCTTCATCTAAACGATAAACATCCATATGAAAAAAAGGCATTTCTCCACCATAATATTCTTTTACAATTGTAAAAGTTGGCGATGTTATTGTTTCATCAATTCCAAGCGCACTTGCAAATCCTTTAGCAAATACAGTTTTTCCACTTCCCAAATCACCATTCAAACAAATAACCATATTTGGAAATTTCTCTGATTCAAAATTTTGTGCTAAAAGCGTTGTTTCATTTTCATTATGAGTTGTTATTTTATATTCCATTTATAATCACCAAATTCATTGTAGCATATAAAAAAGATATTATTCAATATCTTTTTAACTTTTTTGTAAATTATTTGCACTTTTTTATTTTATCTTTACTTTGTAGACATTTTTTGAAGTATAAGCATTATAAATAATTGCAATTCCAACAAGAATTAAAATAATACCAAGTACCCATCCTACAAAAATAACAGTTATAATTGGAGTAGTCATTATAATAATTCCTAAAACTAATTTTAAAATATTTTCGATTAAATATCTACTATTAATTTGTTTCGTAACTCTTTTACCATTGATTACTAAAGCAAGACCACTAACACCAGATATAATAAGCCATAATCCTAAGATAGTTGGTATTAAATTTACTGCAGCTTCTTTATTAATCATTAAGATAATACCAAATAAAGCATTTAAAGCTCCTCCTAAAAAATAATTGCCTGGCAAAAGAAAACTTTCATGTCTTACAATACTCATAATTACTCTAAAGATTCCTGTTATAAGTAATACAACTCCAACATAATAAACTAAACTTTGAAAACTAAAGTTAGGTTTAAATATTAAAACTATCCCTCCAAGTATAAATAAAATTCCAAGTACATAATTCCAAAAATTATTTTTCATAAACTTTCCTTTCTTTTTTATTTCTAATATATTTATACAAAGCGTAAATTATACAAACTATAAAAAGAACAGTTGAATAATTATCTGCGCTATCAAAACTTTTTTCTGATATCATTTTATAGAATACTAAACCTATTAATGTTAATGATATTATTAAAAATATTATTGTTACAATCAAATCAATTTTATTATTTTTTTTATTCATAAATTCCTCTTATTTTAAACTTTCATCTTGTTTCCAAATTCCTTCTTCGCTTTTTGAATTGTAAACTTTATAAGTATAAGTATCAGAAGAATTTGGTGTGAATAATGCATAAACATTTAATTCTTCAGTATCCGCAAAAGGAATTATAGTATTACTATTTTTAATGTATTTTATATTACAATAAAAGATATAATTACTTTTATATTTAACATCAAACTTACAAGATACATCTTTTATTACATGAATATTTTCAACACTTCTTCTTACACTACCTAAATCTATATCATCTTCTTTATAACTAAACCAAGTATAAACAACTTCTTCTCCAAATTTAGAATTAGTATAAGGATCTAAAAAACATCCTGTTAAAAAAAATGACAATGTAAATATAAATATTAAAAATATCTTTTTATTCAAAATTATCACCAATATAAAAATACCATATTTTTTAGATTTTGTCTATAATAGGTATTTATACTGATAAAAAAAGACTTTTAATAAGCCTTTATCTTAACACTTTTTCTTTTAATTTAGGATTAATATTATCTTCTTCAAGTTCTAAAAATATATCTTCTTCTTTATATAAAAACTTCTTTAATATTTTATAAATAATATATAAAATTACTCCTATAAATAAATAACTAAGTCCTATTTTTAAAATATCAATAGATATTAAATTAATTATATTTTTAATAATATTTTCTATTGTACCATCTATTTTTATTACAAAAGTAATAAAAAATTTGATAACTAAATAAACAATGCTAAGCAACATACCCCATACTAAAAATGGAACACTTAAAAATATAAATGGTTTATAAAATGACATAGTAAGTATAAAGAATAAAATAACAAAAATAATTAATCCTACAACAAGATAAGTATTTATTTTTCCACTATAAACAAAACTAATTATTCTATCTATATTATCTGTAATATAATAATCTCTATCAATAACATTTTGATTAATAGAAACTACTATTTCATCTATTTTAGTATTAAAATAATCTTTTTCTTTTTCTGTTAAATTTCTATTTAAGTGATATTCAATAGTTGGAATATTAATAACCTTTAATAAATCATTTTCTGTTAAAGTAGGCTTTTCACTATTTTTTAAAATATAATCTATGTATCTAGATGAATAATCAACAATTAAATTAGTTAGACTTTTACTATTTTTAACTTCATCAACTAAAGAAATTGGCAAATCATTTTTCTCTAATTCATTTTTTAATGCTTCTGCTAAAGTTATATTTTCATAACCAAACAAATCATTTGTTTTAACATTATAAATGTCGACTTCTTCAACATATTTATTAATTTTCTCTTTAGTGGTTGTATTTTTTATAAATAAAGCCATAGTACCAACAGATATAAAAATAAAAAATACAATTGATAATATAAATGATAAAAATAATCCAAAACCTTTTACTACTTTCATTATAACTAACTCCTTTATAATTTAAGTGTACCATAAAATATACAATAAAGAAAAGTAAATTTATTTAGGAAAATATATTTTTTCATCGTTTTTTAAATAAATATAATAATATCCTTCTTTTGGACAAATAAACACATTATAGTTTTCTAGAATTTTATCTGAAATTATTTTTTCAGGTTCCTTGGTTTCTTCTTTTTTATAAACTTTTAAAGATTTTGAAGCATTAGCTACCCACATATCATTTCCTATTTTATACCAAGTATAACCATCACTTTCTTTTATATCTGAATAATCATATATTCCAAAATCAATATAACCTAATATATCACGACTAGTTCCTGCTCCAGTTCTACATCTTAAACTATCTTCAACAACTTCAATTTGATTTTTTTTAACATCTCTTTTTGTTAAAAGATTAGTTCCTACCACTTTAATAACATCATTTTTACTTTTTTCACTAATCTCTTGATCCTCAAATAAATAACAATAGTTTAATGGATTTTTAGCATATTTATCTCTATCTAAATAGTTATATTTATACCCTTTTGGACATATCCAATATTCAAAATGCAAATGAACTCCAGTAGAATAGCCTGTTGTCCCCATTTTTCCTACTTCTTTTCCTCTTAAAACTTTGTCCCCCTCTTTAAAATTAGGTTTTTCTTTTAAATGTAGAAATCTATAAATTATAGTATTATCACCTTTATCATAAGTTAAAACTATATAATTTCCTAAATTAGTATCAAATGATGTATATAAAACTTTAGAATCCATTATGGCATAAACTGGTTCTCCTTGATATTTATTCCAGCCCAAATCAATACCATAATGATAGGTTGATACACCTGTTATAGGATCTTTTCTTGAACCAAACTTTTCTGTTACTCCTATAAAATTAAGAGGAAGTCTTTCATACATATATTACACCCCTTTTCTAATATAATATATGATTAAAAGAAAAAGAGTCTTATTATTAAAACCCTAATTAACTTTAATTTTAACTCTAAATTTAGGAGTAATCTTTACAATTTCTTCTTCCTCTTCCTGTTTATTATCTTCATTTTGTTCTTGTTGTTCTACTTTTTCTAAATCATCGGGATCATAATATTGAAGATATAGATCTTTTTCTTCTTTTTTTGTTTCAAAAACTAATGATGCTTCTTTTTTACCACCAATTACCAAATCACCACTATATAAATCTTCTCCTGCATTAACTGGACTTATGATTCTGTTTGTTTCATTACCTATACCATCTAACATAGTAAAATAAGTACCACTATAGTGATGTTTAGAATCTGATTTGTTTTCTAATGATAAACTTACAATTAAATAATGATTTCCTGCTTTTGGTTTTTTATAAGCAGTACCTGTTGAAGTTTCAACTTTTGTTATTATATAACTAATGTCTTTATAAGTTATAACATCTCCCATATTAAAAGTAACTTCATTTATTTTTTCATCACCATTTACAATATATCCCATATCATCTATCTTATTAAAAAATTTAATCCCCAAAAATAATATTATCAATATTAAAATAGTTAAAAATATAAACCTATTTACTTTTCTTTTCTTTATTTTCTTTTTTACGACATAAATTTGTTGAGCCTTAGTTAAATCTTCTGCTTTTTTGTTATTTTTTTCTTTATTTTCCAAAATATTAAATGATGATAATTCTTCTTTTTCTTCATAATTTTCATCTATTTTTTCAAATGATTTCGTTTCTAGAATTTCTGTTTTTTCTAGATCTATATTTTTCTTTTTCTCTACCACTTCTTTTTTTACATTTGGTTTGGTAGATTTATTTTTTTTACTATTAGGTTTTACTGATGATAAATCTGTACCACAATATTTACAAATTTTCATATTATTAGGAACACTTTTCTTACATTTTTTACATGTTTTCATAAAATATTACTCCTTTCATTTACCTAATATAAATATATTAAACCAAAATTTTTTAATAACTAATTTTATTATATCACTTCTATTTTTTAGTTGCCACAATAAAAGATAAAATCATTAAAAAAATTTGCATTAGTTTAGTAACAAAAAAAACAAGACTAGCACATAACAAATTTATATTTTTAGGTATAAAATTATAATTTACAATCCAAATACCAAAGTATCTTTAATATAATTAACACCTATTAAACATTTAAATGACAATAGAAATATGACTCAAAAACTGTTTCATAGAAATGATTTGTCTAAAATATCTTTAGATAAATTTATAACAAAAAACTACTTATTCTTACTTATATATTAATGGTATTATTTATTTTTAAAAAAAAGGATTTGAACAAAATTCAATATAAATTTTATTACTATCTATTTTAAATATAGTATCAAAAGATGGTATTATCTCCATACCATCTTTTGATTTATGATTTTATTTTGTAAAATTTTTAAATGTATTTAACTTCATCTAATTGTTTACTTGCTTAATGATTTTACATTTAGTAAAATATAAAAATCCACATCACAACAATTTACATTATTTATAATGATAATATTACTATATTAATAAAATTCAATGACACTAATTAGTAACAACATATGGATTGGTTTTAGTACCACTACCTTTAAATAATGTGTTTGCCTTCAAATTAATTACAGGTCTAACATATCTTTGAGTCGTAACAACTGGTTCAGACCAAATAACCGCAACTTCTTTTGACAAAATCATATGATTATTTGTTGCACCAGATCCTACTCTTCTTGGTGTCATCGTCCAAAATCCATACGTTGGATAATCACCTGTATATAAATAGAATTCAGTATTTTTATATGCCGTACCATAGCCAGTAGTAGTTGCACCAGTTGTTGTCCCACCCGCTAGAACAACTTCATCTGCAGTTAGTAGGCCAATAGGTTTTGTCAATTTACCATTACCCTTAGTTGTTGTGACAGAAAACATATCTTCTTTAGTAGTAGCAACAAGAGTTGGAGAATTACTAACCATTCTTACCCACCCTGCATAAACTTTTGTTGTAGAATTGTAGTTTCTATCCTGCCAAAAAATAGCATCTTTATCAATATAATTATCATATGCTTGTAAATTATTAATGTACCAATTTTCTAAATATGTTTTTATAGCACTACTATTAGTATTGTCATGAACTGTACTACCATACATATAACCCAAATTATATGTAGAAGTAGTATCAGAACTAAACACACTAGTTCCAGCACTACTATCCAAAACTAATCTATAAGTACCATCACCATTGATTCGAACCAATCTCCACATTTTATTTGCAAATGAAATATAATTATCTGTAACCACTCCTCTATAATAATAAGTATCACCAGATTCATCTAATGTTTTAAATAATCCAGAGTTTTCAAGCGTTGTAACATTTTGTGAAAAACTAGGTTGAGTAGTAACTAATATTGTTTTTCCTAAAATAATATCCTTTAATGGACTTCCGAATGTAGAAATATTTATTGTATAACTGTTTGTTGGCAGTTCAATTGGATCAATAACTTGAACATTAATATCAATACTTACAATATCAATATTTTCATACATTTCTTTCGCTGGCGACAAAGTTATCGTTGTAGTAGTAAAACTATTAGCATCTACAGTAATATCTGAACCTGTTCCACTCAATAATATATTCTCATTACTACTTCCGTATGTATTAAATTTTATTGCATATGTGTTATTATTTGTAACTGTAATATCATAATTCAAATTAGACATTTTGTTTTCAAAAGTTCCACTTGTGGAATTAATTGCATAAGAAATATTTGATTTATAATTTTCAAAAGAGTCAAATTTAAAGTTTATAGTTGCTACTAATTCGTTATTTGTAATAGAACTCAAACTACTAGCATATTTAAAAGTAACTGGTATATTCATACAACTATTACTAGATAATATAGTTCCTGCAAGACTAGAATAACTGCTATCATCTATTACAATATCATTATTAGTATAAAGACCAGAAAAATCTGGGTATTCTGCCAACTCATCTTCAGTTAAATCCATATATCTTAAACCACTAAAAATTCTATCATCAGAATAATTATTACAAACATTAACAATCATTGTAAATTTAGAAGATAAATCATTACCTAAAGTAATCGAAGTATTTAACATCGTATTATTAACAACATTTGAGGTATTAATACCGTTCAATGTGTTTTCTTCATCTGTAGTAATACTAGATATAAATAAGCCATCATATTTATACGCCGTTGCATTTCCATTAATATTTAAAATTACTGAATTTACAGATGCATAGCCAATCCCCATAAATAAGGTTGCTAAAACAATTAAAATAGGAATTTTTTTATTTATAAATACTCTCTTTTTTTGTTTTTTCATCTAAATACCTCATATCTATAAAAAAAGATTCAAAAGAAATTTCTAAAAATCTTCTAAATCTTTCATCTTTTCTTTTTGAATTTCTTTTTTTATATCACTAACTTTTAATCTATATACATATAATATTTTTGTACTACTAGGTATAACAAAATATGCCCCCGTTTTTTCTTCATTTTCTCTCATAAGTATTGGTTGCTTTATCGTATCTCTAATTTCTAACATATCAGTAAAGGTACCTACCTTTAATAATTGATAATTTTTAAAGTCAAATTCACAGCCAAGCGTCTGAATGTAAGAACTATAATTATTTAGTATCTTCTTTAATTCTCTTTCATAAATATTCTCGGCTGTTCTAGTTTTTATTACATATCTAACTATAAATACAATTAATACTAAATCAATAATTCCAAATATAAAGCCAAATATTATAAATACAAAATTATAGGAATTACTACTTTCACATAGCATCACATTATTTTCACTGTTAATTAAATCATTACTAATTTCAATTGCCATTGTTTTTGTTGTAAGTGGAATTGATAAACTAATTACTGATTCTTGTTCTTTATTATCTTCAAATTCTTCACAAGAGCCAATAACATTAACATACATATTAATAGTTAAAATACTTTCAGTATTATCTAAGCCATAGATATTAATAAAGTTTTTTATTAAGTTATTGTAATAATTATAATCAATATCAATATTTTCATCTATAATTACTTCATTTATACTAGTTGCAATCTCCTTATCATTTAGTAATACTTTATTAGTAGTATAAAGTGAATTATTAGTTCCCTTTTCTTTAACAAAAACATCTGCTTCTATTCGGTAAGAATACTTGTACTCTACCATTTTTTCTTTTAAAGATAACTTATATTTAAAGTTTGCTTTAATATAATCGATTAAACTAGCGATATATTGCTTTTCCTCTGGTAGATAATCTTCTTCAAAGAAATCATTATCCTTTAAAAAAACTTTATAATCAATTTCACTAGATTCATTATAACTAACATATTGTTTCTTATTTTTATTAAAATATATAGTAAAAAAAGATAAAGTAATAATAAAAACTATGACAATAATAAACATAAAAGTCAAAACAGTATTTCGTCTTTTTGTTTGATTAACTAATATTTCATTTACTTGATTCTTCTTCATACTTTACCTCCTCTCTATTTTATGAAAATAATTCCCTTATCCATAAAGTAGGATAACCTATATATTTAATCTTAAGTTTTACTAAAGCATATATTTCATTTTCAGTAATATAGCCATCATCCATATTTTTATTGGCATCGCCTTTTGTATAATATCTATATACTCCATTTACATTTTTTATTTCTACTACTCTATGTACAGTTTGAACTCCATTGTAATTAAAGATAATTACTTGTCCTTTTTTAATTTTTTGATTATCATATTTTTCAGAAATAACTGCATCTCCCTTATTAATAGTACCAGTCATACTCCTAGATCCAATTACTAAAATCCCATATCTAAACTGACAAGAAATCAACATAATTAGTAAGGTCATTGCAATAAGTAAAAACGTATTGCCAAAAATTTCTTTTCTCTTATCAATATAAGAAATTGTAAAATCGTTTTTAGAATATAACTTTTCTAACACAATATATATTAAATATGGATATAACATTCTTAAAAAAGACTTAAAGAATATATATACGTCTGGTACTATTGGTATAATATATACATACAGAATTGTAATTAATCTATAAATAATAATACCTTTAGCATTGTATCTAATTGAAATATAGTTATAAAGTAAATTACAAGACAATGATGCAAATAATACAAAACCAAGAGCCATTAAAAAATCATCTAGATTAGTTAAATCATAAATACCTGTATAAATAACCAAATCAACTAAAACCATAGCAATATAAGTAAGTATTTGTGAAAGATTAATAATCCAAGACTTAATGTGAATTACATTTTCTTGTGCCAAAAATACTTTTCTTATTATTTCAGATGAGAAAATAATAATAGAAAGTGGAATAATAAACCTAAAAATTGACCAAATAGATAGTACAATTTTAGATTTTTCAAATCCAAAATATAATCCCATCAAATAAAATAAAACTAAATATATTCCTGCAAATACGATCATTAAAATTGTTACCTGTTTTTTATAAATCGAATTAATCTTTCTCTTTTTTAAAAATAAAGATGTAATTATCATATAAACAAACATGATAACCGCTAAAACACTTCTTGTAAAAATACTTGGTGCAAAGAGAGCAAAGAAGAGAATAACAATTAGTAATAGTTCTAAAATATAAATCTTAAATTTATCTTTTTTCATATTTCCCCTCTCTTTGCCTACTTTCCATCAAACAAACTATGGTTGTACTGGTGATGCAGTTAAATTAACAGTAATATTAGCAGTAGAATCAGTATCTGCTACTGGAGTTTGAACTAATTTAACTGTTACTGTAACAGTTGTAGTACCGCCAGCATTAATTGTTTTAGGTGAACTATCTACATCTGTAGTTACTTCAAAGTAATCTGGTTTATTATTTACAATTGAAGCTTTTATTACTTCTGCATTAACATCAGTTTCTTCATTTTTAATTGTATAAGTTGCCGTTACTGATTCATTTAAAGTTAAATCTGTTACTGCAATAGTAGCGCTAAGACTTCCATCAGTAGCATTAGCAGATACTTTATCAGCAGAAGATACATTAGTAACACCATTAAAAGATACTTTTAAATCAGAACTCTTAACTTTAGCAGTACCAGTAATATCTAAATTAACGCTACTAACAACAGCATAACCTACACCTAGTACTAACACTAATACTAACAAACATAATCCTAGAAGTGATTTTTTATTTTTCATCTTTTTTCACCTCCTTACCTTTTACCATTGGGAACATCATTAAAGCTTAATACTTGTCCCCAGTAGTATTAGGCTGAAAATCATGCATACTAATAACTAGTACGCATAAGGCAGAATAATAAATTAATAAGGTTATTCCTCACTACTTTATTCTACAATAAGAATTATAAACTATTTTTTTCAAAAAATAAATAGTTTTTGTAGAATTTTGTCGATTTTCTTTTATTGTTCATTTTTGAAATCAAAAAATTAGTGAGTTTTCTTTAACTCTTTAAGTTATCTATTATTTTTCATCAAATAATTATTTTATACTTCTTCATTTTAAATTTTTTCTTAGTTTTTGTTTTATTTTATCTTCTCTTTATTATAATTATTTGCTATATAATTTAATAGAATCTTTGACAATGACTTCTTTAAATATAGATATAAAATTGATTTTATTTGTAGTTTCTTAAGATTTATGTTTAATTAATAATATTACGAATTTTTTTTATATAATAAGCAAAATACATAATTAGAGTTACTATCTATTTTAATTTGTGACTAATCATGACTTATTTAATATATAACTAATAATTATTATCATTGTTTAAATTATTTTTCTAGTTTATAATTGTTACATTTAATTCTTGAATGTTATACATTTCTTTTATATTTTTTTAACATAGAAAAAGTAGACATTTACCTTTTTTGGTGGTTGTCTACTTTTATTGTATCACTTCAAATTATCTATCTTATTGACTTAACTGTAACAAAAAATTCACAAAATGTGAATTAATTTATTTCTATTACTTTTATTTCATAGCTTCCATTAGGACTTTCAACACTTACTGTATCTCCTACTTTATGACCTAAAAGAGCTTTAGCAATTGGAGATTCATTTGATATTTTACTTTCAAATGGATCAGCTTCTTGACTTCCTACGATTTTATATTGATCTTCTTCTTCTGGATCATCAACATAAGAAATCTTAACTGTATTTCCAACTCCAATTTTATCATTTGAAACTTCATCGATAATTGTAACATTATCAACAATAGCTTGTAATTTTTTTATCTTAGCTTCAAGCTCTGCTTGTTCATTTCTAGCAGCATCATAATCAGCATTTTCAGATAAATCTCCTAATGCTCTTGCTTCTTTTATTGCTTCTATGTTTGCAGGACGTTTAACGTTAATTAAGTCCTCTAATTCTTGTACTACTTCATCATATCCTTCTTTAGTAAGAAAGATTTCTTTTTTTCCGCTCATATAAAAACCTCCATATAAACTATTACATACTTGTAAAGAATACACTTTTTTTTTGATTTTGTCAAGCATTTCAAAAATTTGGGTAATTTTATACTTTAATTCTTATCATAAAATCTTTTGAAACTTCAATTGGAACATTAATTTTTAACACTTCTTTAGGGTGATTAGCGATATCTTTATTATTACCATCACTATCAATTATTTTTTCAATAGTAAAATTAACTTCAACATTATTTGGTCCAAATAAATTAACACAGTCCCCAACTTTAAAGTAATTTCTTTGTTCAACAACAGCCATATGATTTTCTTTATCATACGATAATACTTGTGCTAAAAAATCTTGATTTGATGGTTCAAATCCACCAGTATAGTATTGATCTTTATGATTTACATAACCTTTAAAAAATTGGCTTGTTGATTCTCTATTTGCTACCCTTTGTAAAATATTTATATTTTTTTCAATTACTTCATCAGTTAAGTTATTATTATAATATGCATCAATTAAATTACGATAACAACTATTTACTGTTGCTAAATAATAATTACTACGCATTCTACCTTCAACTTTAAGTGATGTTATATTAAGTTCAATTAAGTCTTTTATATAATATGCTAAGTTTAAGTCTTTAGTTGCTATTGAAAAACTTTTTTTGCGTTTTTTATCTAAATCAAATGAAAAACGGCACACTTGAGCACAGCCACCACGATTAGAATCTCTATTAGTAAAATAATTTGATAAAACACACCTTCCAGAAAAACAAGTACACATTGCACCATGTAAAAAAACTTCAAGTTCGCAAGTTGTATTAGAAGATATCTCTTTTATTTCTTCTTTCGTTAATTCTCTTGCTAAAACAACTCTATCTACTCCTAAACTTTTATAGTAATTTACACTTAAAGTATTAGTAACTGATGCTTGTGTGCTTAAAAATATCTTTAATTTTGGAGCAATTTTTTTTATTTTTTCTATTAAAAATAAGTCACTTAAAATAACAGCATCAACACCACAGTTCTCTAATTCTTTTAAATAAGAATCTATTCCTTCTAAATTTTCATTATGAAATAAAATATTACAAACAACATATATTTTTTTATTTAAATTATGAGCGAATAAACATGCCTCTTTTATTTCTTCAATTGAAAAATTGTTTGCATTTGCTCTTAAACTATAATCATATCCTCCAATATAACAGGCATCAGCTCCATAAAGAAAAGCTATTTTTAATTTTTCTAAATCACCTGCTGGAGATAAAAGTTCTATTTTTTCCATATTACTTCACCTTGTATATTGTCTTATTATATAAAAATCCTGTACTTAAATTATCAAGTAAAAACTCTATTTTATCATGACTTTTTTTGTTTTCTAAATTATTACTAAAACACTTAATTACTTTTAAAAATATTTTGTTAGGAATATTATTTTCATCTAAAATAATATAATTTACACCATACTTTTTAAAATCTTTTATTTCATTTAAATAATTTAAAATCTTTCCTGATATAAATGCTGTCCCATTTTTTTCTTCTCTAATCATATACATACTATTTTTATGTTTCAAAATATGCTCATGTTTTAGATTAACTCCTTTTATGCTTTTAAAGTAACTAGTAATTAATTTTCTTTTAGAATAAGCAATTAATTGATAACCAAAAGCATTTATAAATAAATTTGAGTTTGTATTAGAAGATATTTCTTTTATTTCTTCTTTTGTTATTTCATTTGATAAAACACAAGAATCCACATTAAGTGTATTTTTATAGTAATTAATTGTTTCATAATTCACTACGAAAAAATTTTGATTCCAAATAAATGGTGTTTTTAATTCTAAATTATCTCTTAGATTTAAAAGGGAAATATCATAAAATAAAATACCATCTATTTTAATTTTTTCTAATTCTATTAATATTTTTTTCAACTTTTTTAGGTCTTTATTAAAAATATTTTTATCTATTGATACAAATATTTCTGTAGTCTTTGGCAATTTCTTTTTTAAGTGTACTAATGTTTTAACATTGACTACACTTGTTGCATTTATGGAAAAATCTTTGATACCAAAAATAAAAGCATCAGCTTTCATTTCTAGATATTTATTTAATTGATAGATATTTTTTGGTTTTATAACTATTTTCATATTAGCCTCTTTTTTCTGTTACTGATACGCCATCGCCAATTTCATAAAAAGTTGTTTTATATTTTAAATTATTCTGTAAGAAATTAATGTATTTTTTTATTTTTTTAACAAGACCTCTTAAATTTCTACTTTCAATAGATGTTAATTCTTGTTTAACAAGACCATGAAAATTAATATTATCTGTTACAACTACTCCATTTTT